>JALZUU010000756.1 GCA_023300665.1 Saprospiraceae bacterium
CACCTTGTCAGTGCCTTAGGAATGTATTTATTGGCCTTATTTTCAAAAGAAAATGCCATTACCTTTTTAGCGGTATTTCCATTGATAGGATATTATTATGGTGCTGGAAAAGAGAAGGCTTGGTTAAAAACGAGTCCTTTGTTTGTAATTCCGGCAGCTTGCTTTTTGCTTTGTCGTTTTTTGATTTTAAAGACTCAATCATTGGAGGCTGTTTCTCCATTGGATAATTTATTAGCAGCGACCAATGGGATAGTAGAGTGGTATGCAACCGCTATTTTATTGATTGGAAAATACCTTTGGACCTTATTGATTCCTATCGAGATGGGCAGTGATTTTGGGTATAGTCAAATTCCTGCCACAGGTTTTGGAAATATTAGAGTCTTGTTATCCTTGGTGAGTATTATTGGATTAACCGTCTTAGGAATTTTAGGATTTAAAAATAGAAACAAGGCGGCATTTGGAATTCTGTTTTTTATTATTTCTTTTTCAATTTATTCTAATTTATTTATTACGATTGGATCTTCTTATGGTGAACGATTTTTGTATGTGGCAAGTTTAGGATATGCCATTGCTTTGGTGATGGGGCTCTACCATTTTTGCGTAAAAAAATCTAATATAAATGGAGATGAAAAATTTGAATTGAAAAAATATATGGTTTTGTTTGCGGTGACCGGACTGCTTGGATTGTTTTATGCGACGCGAACCGTCATCCGAAATGCGGCTTGGTATAATTCTTATTCGCTTTACAAAACCGATATTAAAGTCGCTCCAAAAAGCGCCAAACTTAATTACCATCTCGGCCTAGAAGAAGTTAAGCAAGCACTGAATGGAAAGAACAAAAACGAAAATCTTCAAAATCAAAAAGATGCCTTTACCCATTTCCGTCGAGCCATCGAATTATATCCTTCTTATGGGGATGCCTATGGTCAACTCGGCTTGGGGTACTATCGCCAAAAACAATATAAAGAAGCGCTAGAAAATTATGAAATTGCTTTAAAATATGATCCCAATGATGCAAAAATTTATAGCAATATGGGCGTGATTTATTTCGAAAGAAAAGATCTAAGAAAAGCCGAGGAAGTGTATCTCAAAGCCACTCAACTCGATCCACGCTATATCGATGCCCGCCGTAATCTCGGAAGCGTTTATGCTCAAACCAAACGTTTTGATCAAGCTATCACCCAATTTTCCGAAGGACTAAAATACGATCCTAATAACGCTACGCTAAACCTTTATTTAGGATATGCTTACCGAGACAAAGGAGATTTAAATCAATCTAATAAATTTCTTAATCGGGCGTATCAGTTGAATCCGGCGTTAAAGCGGTAAACGTTATTTTAATAACATAATGAAGACCAAAAAAGAAATAGAGATAGAATTTCAAAGATTGATAAAGGAAAAGGATCGCCAAGGCGTTTGGGACTTTTTTGAAAGTCACCCAACCGCCATCACTCAAGAAGAAATTATAAAATACCATATCAAATTACTTAAGCTTTCTTGGCACAACTGTCATGATCAATTAGTTTCAAATTTTCAATGGTTTTCTAATCCAACCACCATTGATATTTTGTTTGAAACGGCATTAAATGAAGAAATTGAGACAATGGATTATAAGCCTATTGCTAGAAAATGTACTTGGGCGTTAGCGGATATAGGAACAAAAGACTCAAAAGAGAAACTAAAAAAATTAGCCAACTGTGGAGATGAAATAATTGAAGGATTTGCAAAAAAGAGATTGATAAATTGGGAGAAGGAGAATTACAGAAAAGGTCTAAAGCAACGGCTTAAAGGTAGAACCTACCTATATCTTGACTTTTATAAAAATTTAAAAGACAAAATATCGAATGGAGGTAAGCAAATAATAACTGGTCAACAAACAGAAGAAAATATAATTGTATATCAAGCATTCAATAATGAAATAGCTGATTATGCGATCAAACATCAAAAGTTTGGTGGCTCAAATTATTCCTTTAATCGAATGACTTGGATAAAACCTAACTTTCTATGGATGATGTATAGAAGTGGATGGGCAAGCAAACCAAATCAAGAAAGAATCTTGGCAATTTCAATTAAAAAAGCATTCTTTAAACACTTATTAGCTAAAGGTGAATTGAGTTCTTTAGATCAATCAAATCATACGGATGAATCAATTTGGAAAAAATTATTGAATAAAAGTGAAGTAAGAATTCAATGGGATCCACATCATAGGCCAGATGAATCTAAGCTTGAAAGAAAGGCCATTCAAATCGGTCTTAAGGGGAGTGTGCAAAAAGAATTTGGAAGACATCAAATTAATTTCATCGAAGATATCACTTCATTCGTGATTGAACAAAGAAAATACCTTGAGAAGAAAGACTACCAGTTCTTAAAAATTCCAATAGAGACTAAAATGAAAATTGGAGATGGATCAATTATCCGGAAATTATCAATCAATGATTGATTAATAATGTAATTTTACAAAATGAAGAAACGATATATATTCCTTTCCATCCCTTTTTTACTAGTAGCTATTGCACTCTTAGGGCCACGCGTAACCTACGATCCCATCACCTTGAGTAAAGAAAATTTTACCATGCCGATTGAAAAATTGGATCAATTTCTAGCAGCTAGAGAAGCGAAAGTCGAAAAATTAAAACCCGAAAATGAATCGCGTATTATCTGGGCAGATTCTATTCGAAAGACAAAATATAGTATCGTTTATCTTCATGGATTTTCTGCTAGTCCGATGGAAGGCGATCCAGTGCATTTTGAATTGGCCAAACGATATGGGTGTAACCTTTACCTAGCTCGATTAGCAGGTCATGGGATCGCAGATACGATGTCCTTTATGAATTTGACCCCCGACGAATTAATGGACGATGCGAAAGAGGCATTAGATATTGGTCATTTAATTGGAGAAAATGTAATTTTAATGTCCACTTCTACTGGAGGAACTTTTTCTACTTTTCTAACTTCAAAATTCCCCGATCGTGTAGCTGCTCAATTGCTCTATAGTCCCAACTTTGAAATCTATGATTCCAATGCTAAGTTTCTAACCGGACCGTGGGGTGCACAAATTGCTCGACAGTTAAGCGGAAGTGATTATCATAGTTTTGTTCCACCTCCAGGCGGCGAAAAATATTGGACCACAAAATATCGTATGGAAGGCGTTTTTGCTTTACAAACCTTAATAGATAAAACGATGACTCCTGAAATTTTTAAAGCGATCACCAAACCCTATTTTTTAGGATACTACTATAAATCAGAAGAAGCCTGTGACAAAGTAGTCTCGATTCCTGCCATGTTAGAATTCCATAAAATTACAGCCACACCTGCCGACCAAAAACGTTGTATGCCTTTTCCCAATGTCGGAAACCATTGTATGATTTCAGAAATTCAAGCAGATGATTATTCTAAGGTAGTGGAAGA
>JALZUU010000757.1 GCA_023300665.1 Saprospiraceae bacterium
CAAAACCAACTTAACGAATACGTTTCGGGTTGGAGAATCCAGATTTTGGCTACGACAGACCGGCAAAAACTAGAAACGGTAAAAGCGGAATTTCAACGAGATTATCCCGGTATGCTGGTCGATTGGAAGCACGACAAGCCTTATTATAAGCTAAGAGCTGGTGCATTTGCCTCTAAATTAGAAGCTACGGAACTTTTATACCGTTTAAAGAAAAAATTTCCTAGTGCTTACCCAGCTCAGGATAATCGAATTGCCGCCCGCCTGTTATTGGGATATTAATTATTATCCACTATGAGTAATAGAAATGTAGCTTCGGGATTAAAGAATCTTGATTGGATCACCCTTTCATTGTATTTCAGCTTAGTAGCGATTGGTTGGTTAATGATTTATGCAGTTAGCTACGAAGAAGGTCGGAACTTTACTGAGATGGTTTTTAGCTTGGACAATAATGTTGGAAAGCAAACCATGTGGTTAGGTCTATCTTTTACCCTCCTTTTACTCTTATTATTTATTGATTGGAATTTTTGGCGAACGTTCGCTTATCTCATCTATGCCGTTACGATGATCATGTTGGTCCTTGTATTAATTTTTGGTAAAGAAATCAACAATGCTACTTCCTGGTTTTCAATTGCAGGTTTTACCCTTCAGCCCTCTGAATTTGCAAAACTTGGGGCCTGTCTAGCTATGTCAGCTTATCTTAGTACTTATAGCACCCGTGTTAGTGATCTGAAATCACAAGTAACCGCTATTGGGTTATTTCTTTTACCGATCATTTTGATTATGATGCAACCAGATGCAGGATCAGCCTTGGTGTTTACTTCTTTTTTGATTGTATTATTTCGAGAAGGATTTAATGCCAATCTCTATATTTTAGGAATCTCAGTAGCCACCGTTTCTATTTTAGGACTTGTATTTAATCCGATCTATATATTGCTTGGTTTAGCCTTATTAGCCATATTAACGATGGTTAACTTTCAAAGAAAAAATAAACTCTATTGGTTAATGGGATTTTTGGCTTACACAGTATTAAGCATTAGTGGAATGACGCTAGGCCTTGAAATGCCTGTGATGGCCATTACTGGAATTGCTTTATTAGGAATGACTTATTTACAATATCGAGGACGTCGTAGAGACCTTATCAAACCAATGTATTTTCTTTTGGTGGTTGCTGGTTTTTTTGCAGTTGCATCAAATTTTACTTTTAATAAATTACCACGACATCAGCAAGACCGACTGAACGTTTGGTTACAACCTTCCAAAGCAGATCCACGTGGTGCATTATACAATGTGATTCAATCCAAAAACACGATTGGTTCTGGAGGTTTACAAGGAAAAGGTTTTTTACAAGGAACCATGACCAAACTAAACTATGTTCCTGAGCAATCTACTGACTTTATTTTCTGTACCGTAGGAGAAGAACAAGGTTTTGTAGGAACCGTGGGGATCGTAGGATTATTTTTATTATTACTATTAAGAATCACCGTACTGGCAGAACGACAGCGAGCAGATTTCTCACGTTATTATGCTTATAGTTTTGCAGGTATATTATTTGTCCATTTCTTTGTGAATATCGGTATGACTATGGGATTAGTCCCCGTTATCGGTATTCCCTTACCATTCATTAGCTATGGAGGATCTTCCATTTTAGCTTTTACCATGATGACCGGTATATTATTAAGTCTGGACAGCAACCGTCTTACTGCATGAAATTTAAATTAGAACATAAAGATCCTAATTCCAATGCCCGAACGGGTACGATTACAACGGATCACGGAGAAATTCAAACACCCATCTTTATGCCTGTAGGTACTGCAGGTACGGTTAAAGCCGTCCATCAAGTGGAACTTAAAAAGGAAATAGAAGCCGAGATTATTCTTGGCAATACTTATCATCTTTATCTTCGTCCAGGGCTTGATGTATTGAAAGGAGCAGGTGGATTACATAAATTTATTAATTGGTCTCATCCCATCTTGACAGATAGTGGTGGATATCAGGTTTACTCGCTGAGTCATCGACGAAAAATAAAAGAAGAAGGGGTGACCTTTCAATCGCACATTGATGGTTCTCGACATTTTTTTAGTCCAGAGGTTGCCATTGACATACAGCGAGTAATTGGCGCTGATATCATCATGGCCTTTGATGAGTGTACGCCCTATCCTTGTGATTATCACTATGCAAAAAAGTCGATGCAAATGACCCATCGATGGCTTAAAAGATGTTGTGATCATTTCGACAAAGGAGAAGGCCACTATGGTTATAAACAATCCTTTGTTCCGATCGTACAAGGAAGTACTTATGATGACTTGCGTAAACAGTCTGCAGAAACCATCGCTAGCTATGAACGTGATGCCAATGCAATCGGAGGACTTTCTGTTGGAGAGCCAGCCGAAGAGATGTATCGAGCAACAGATTTGGTTTGTGAAATACTACCGAAAGATAAACCACGTTATCTTATGGGAGTTGGAACACCCGCGAATCTGTTAGAGTGTATTGCGTTAGGAGTAGATATGTTTGATTGTGTCATGCCAACGCGGAATGCAAGGCATGGATTTCTATTTACACAAAATGGTGTGATTAATATCAAAAATAAAAAATGGAAAGACGATCATAGTCCCATCGATCCTGATGGACATTGTACGACTACTCGGACACATTCCAAAGCTTATTTGAGACATTTAGTTCAAAGCAAAGAAATCCTTGGAGGACAAATAGCGACCTTACATAACTTAAGTTTTTATCTTTGGTTAATGCAGGAAGCTCGAAAACACATCGTAGCAGGAGATTTTTCTACCTGGAAAACTAGTATGGTAGAACAGGTTCAGCGTCGGCTGTAATTGAATAAAAAAGTATGCTTAAAATCTTAGATAGATATATCATTAAAAAATTTCTATCTACCTTTTTCTTTTCTGTACTCATTTTTACGGTCATTTCTATCATAATAGATTTGAGTGCGAATACCGAAAAGTTTATAGAAGGTAACGTTTCGATGGGAGAAATTTTTGGTGATTATTACCTCAATTGGGTGTTATGGATCAATGGACTATTGTTTCCACTCTATGCCTTAATTGGTGTGGTCTTCTTTACTGCGCGGATGGCATACAATTCTGAGATTATTTCTATTCTTAATGCAGGAATCTCTTTTCGTCGTTTAATGCGGCCCTATCTGATTGGTGGTCTTATTTTATTTGGAATTCATTTGATCGGAAATCACTATTTCATTCCTTTAGGAAATCAAAAACATTATAGCTTTCAGCACGAGTATATCTGGAAAAATAATGATAAAGGTAAGACCAAAGATGTTCATCTTTTTATTGAGCCAAATACTAAAATCTATATTGATCATTTTAATAAAAAATCTCAGAAAGCAGCAGACTTTCGAATTGAGAAAATTGTTGATAATAAAATGGTCTACTTGCTAAAAGCACAAACTGCAGAATGGCTAGGACCACCTGATAAATGGCGTATTCATAATTATACAGAGCGTACGTTTGATGGTATAAAAGAAGGGTTTGTCAATGGTGAAAAATTACAGATGGATACAACAATTAATTTAACACCAGAAGATTTTGTGCGGTATATTAATCATAAAGAAATGTTGACCACCCCCGAATTGAATAGTTTTATTCAAAAAGAAAAAAATAGAGGGGTAGGCAATACCAAAGCTTATGAGGTAGAACTGCATCGACGAACCGCGGAACCCTTTACTATTCTTATCTTGACTCTGATCGGTTTTGCGGTTGCATCCCGTAAGGTCCGTGGTGGAATGGGGTTTCAATTGGCAATTGGAGTAGGTATTGGTGCTATCTTTATATTTATTTCTAAATTCTCTGCCACCTTTTGTATCAATGATAATCTCCCTGCCATGATAGGTGTCTGGATTCCCAATCTTATCTTTTCAATTATTGCGATTTTTATGATTTTAAAGTCAAGAGGATAATCTGCTTTCGAGTGTGAATTATCTCTTTTTTTAACCTCTTCTTGGAGAGTAACTGTCATTGTGCGGACTATCTTTCATTTTTTATTGAAAATAAGATAAGTTTAATAAATTGAATAAATTGAAATTTAATTAATTGATAGTCAGTATTTTAAGTATTAAAAATAAATACTTTTAACTGAGAATGCTGATTTGATTTGATCTGCGAGGTCTTCTTTTGGTTTGATTTTGTTTAACTTATGTGTATCTTTGATTTAACAAATGGAAATATTTTTTTAACGCCCTTTAAATATGAGTGCTATGACAGTTCAAGAATTCAATATTAACTTTAACAAGCTAGATACCCTACTGCATAACTTTGCATATAACTTGACTAAGAATGGAGAAGATGCGAAGGATCTTTATCAAGAAACTGCTTTTAGAGCGTTGACCAATCGAGATAAGTTTCGAATAGGTACGAACTTTAAGGCTTGGAGCTTTACGATCATGAAAAACATTTTCATTAATAACTATCGTAAGAAAGCTCGTTCTAAAACGATCATTGATTCTACAGATAATATGTTCTATATCAACTCAGGCAGCAATGCGGTAGATAACGGAGCAGAGTCGAATATCATGATGGAAGAACTCTCTAAAATGATTGGTGGATTAGATGCGATCATCCGAATTCCATTTTTGATGCATTATAAAGGATTTAAGTATCAAGAGATTGCGGACGAATTAGAACTACCACTAGGTACGGTAAAAAGTAGAATCTTTTTTGCTCGTAAGGAACTAAAACAATTAGTCCTTGGAAGATATGCCAATACAGAATTGGTGAAGCAACATGCTAAAATTAGCTAACTTTTTTTAATTAAAAGTTTCAAATAATAAATACTAACGGTATGACTTTGGTCGTACCGTTTTTTTTTGGCTATTTTTGGAAAATGACCAATACCTTCACGAAAAAACTACTTGCTTGGTTTAAAAAAAATCATCGACCTATGCCATGGAAGGGAGAAAAGAATCCTTATCTAATTTGGTTGTCGGAGATCATTTTACAACAAACAAGAGTAGCGCAAGGCCTGCCTTATTTTGAAAAATTTAAAGCAGCTTATCCAACAATCACAGACTTAGCAAATGCACCAGAAGATGAAGTTTTAAAACTATGGGAAGGACTTGGATATTATTCTCGTGCTCGAAATTTACATTTTACAGCTAAGGATATTCGTGATAATTATGCAGGTGTTTTTCCTACAGAATATGATGATATTTTAAAACTAAAAGGTGTTGGAACTTACACTGCTGCTGCTATTGCCTCCTTTGCTTATGATTTGCCTTATGCTGTTTTAGATGGTAATGTATTTCGTGTTTTATCGCGTTATTTTGGAATTAAAGAACCGATTGATACCACAACAGGAAAGAAAATTTTCACTAAATTATCTCAAGAGTTATTGGCCAAAAAAAGGCCAGCAGACCACAACCAAGCAATCATGGATTTTGGGGCGACGCAATGTGTACCTGCCAACCCCAATTGTAAAGCTTGTCCATTGATAAACGCATGTGTAGCGAGAAAAGAAGGCTTGATAAAAGAGCTACCTATTAAATCAAAAAAATTAAAAAAGCGGAGCCGTTTCTTTCATTATCTAGTCATTAACTATGGAAATCAAGTTTGGATTCGTAAGAGAGTTGAAAAAGATATTTGGCAAGGACTCTACGAATTTCCTCTTTTAGAAACAAATAAATTATTAGATAAAAAACAGTTAGAACGTAATGTTGATTATCAGAAAATTATTTCTCCAGCATCTACGATTAATCGTACTTCTACTCCTTTTTCTCAGCAATTGACACATCAAAAAATCAATGCCTTATTTTTTGAAATTACTCTAGAGAAACCATTAAAAGAACCACCAAAAGATTGGATAAATATTTCTCGAGAAGGACTTGAAATCTACGCATTTCCTCGTGTAATTGATTTGTATTTACAAGATAAATCACTATATTTAAACTTTTAGGAGTGTAAGAAAAATAAGATCTCAAATTTTATGAAATTGATCTAGTTTCTACACTTGTTCAGTAATATTTTTGAGCTAATAAAAAAGATTTAACTATGATTAATAAAGTCATTATTGTTGGAAATTTAGGCAAAGACCCAGAAGTTCGACACTTTGAAGGAGGTTCTTCGGTCGCTTCGTTTTCAGTAGCGACAAGTGAAAGCTACATGGATAAAAAAACAAATGAAAAAGTAACTAATACCGAATGGCATAATGTAGCGTTGTGGGGAGGATTGGCTGGTGTAGCAGAAAAGTATTTGAAAAAAGGAACACAAGTGTATATCGAAGGAAGTCTAAGAACGCGAAAGTGGCAAGACAAAGACGGCAATGATCGATACACAACAGAAATAGTTGGACGTACCATGAAAATGTTGGGTAGCAAAGATAGCAATAGTGGAAGTTACACTCCAGCACCGACTGCAGCAGATACGCCTATGGCTACGAATAATAGTTCGTCGGTTAAAGAAGAACAACCAGCCAGTGGAGATGACGATTTACCATTTTAACTAAGTACGTAAATCCTTAAAAATTTCGTATTTTGTTCATCTAAAGTCGTTTGTGCTACTGCATAAACGACTTTAGTTTTTATTTACTAATTAACTAAACATTGGACGTAGAGTCGGGTAATTTATCGTGTAGCCTTTTGCTCTGGATGTTTCCGGGAATAACCATTTCCTGGGGAGGCCTTATCTTTGGTATTTTAATTATCATCCTTCTGTTAATTTGTTCTGCGTTGATTTCTAGCTCAGAGGTCGCTTTTTTTTCTTTAACGGCCAGTGACTTTCAAAAATTAGAACAAGAAAATAATAACCGCTCTTCTCAAGATATTTTATCGTTAAAAGATTTTCCTCGTCGATTATTGGCAACCATTCTTATTAGTAATAATTTTATCAATATTGGGATCGTTATCCTTTCGGACTATATTTTCCGAATGGCATTGCCCGTTGCTGATTTCGTTGATATGGTAGGAGGAATACCGAACGAATGGTTACTTTTTGGAACAACAACAGAAGAGCTGGGCAAGTATATTCATTTTGGTATTACCGTGGTTGGCGTTACATTTTTGTTGGTTCTATTTGGTGAGGTAGCTCCTAAGGTTTATGCAAAACTCAATAACATGAAGATAGCACGGTTTATGTCTAGACCGTTGATGTTTCTTTCAACCGTTTTTAAACCATTGAGTAATCTATTAGTTTCTGGAACTTCTATTATTGAACGGAAACTTGCACGTCATGCTGGAACGAGTAGTACGAGTAAACAAGACATTGACCAAGCGATTGAGTTAACGGTAAAAGATGAGCAACAAGAAATAGATATCTTAAAAGGGATTGTAAAATTTGGTGAAGTTTCCGTTAAGCAAATTATGTGTTCTAGAGTAGATGTAGTAGCCGTTGATTTTAAAACCACTTTTGTTGAATTGATTAAATTAATTAAACAATCAGGTTATTCTCGGATTCCAGTTATTGATGAAGACTTTGACAACATTACGGGCATTTTATATGTAAAAGATTTACTGAAATTTTTAAACGAAGCAGATGATTTTGAATGGCAAGGTTATATTCGACCAGAAGTACACTACGTACCAGAAGCAAAAAAAATTAGCGACCTACTCAAAGAGTTTCAAAGTAAGCGACAGCACATGGCGATTGTAGTAGATGAGTATGGTGGAAGTTCAGGAATCGCTACGTTGGAAGATATTATGGAAGAGGTGATTGGAGAAATCAAGGACGAATTTGATGATACGATTGAAGTAGAATTCACAAAGATAGATGATGCTAATTTTGTTTTTGAAGGAAAAACATTGCTCAATGATGTTTGTCGAGTAGTAGGAATTGATACTGGAATATTTGATGATGAAAAAGGAGATGCAGATTCTTTGGCTGGATTATTATTAGAAATTATCGGATTTATTCCTAAGAAAGGTCGGGTCGTTTATAGTGGAGAATACCGGTTAGAAGTAGTGTCTGTTAACAAGCGTAGAATTGAACAAATAAAAATTACACTACCAAAAAATAAATAAAAATTACTGTGATGACTCAATCAAACTATCGAATTTTACCGTTATTGATTTTATGTTTTTTTTGTTGTTGGGGTTGCCAAGACAGAATTGTTTACACCCCGAAGCCCCGTGCTTTTCCTAGAGTTATTTATCCAGAGAGAGGGTATGAACAGTTTGACGAATCCTATTGTGATTTTTCTTTTACCTATCCGACTTATGCGTTGGTTCAACAGGATACCTTATTTTTTGATGAGAAACCATCACACCCTTGTTGGTTTGATTTAAATTATCCAGACTTTAACGCACGACTTTATTGTACGTACTATCCGATTGATAAAAATAACACTTTTGAAAGATTAAGAGAAGATACCTATAAAATGGCCAATAAGCATATCGTAAAAGCCAATGCCATTGATGAAATACCAATCAAAAATAATCAAGAAATTGGTGGTTTTGTTTTTCGATATAAAGGCCCAACGGCTACGCCACTTTCTTTTTTTCTAACAGATACAACAGATAATTATCTAAATGGTGCATTGTATTTTCAGTCTCGTCCTCGACCAGATTCTCTGGCTCCGGTACTGGCTTTTATTCAAGAAGATATTGAAAAAATGATTGCTTCTTTTCAGTGGAAAAAATAAAAAACATTTAAGCATAAAAGAAGCGGATCAAACCAAAGATTTGACCCGCTTCTTATTTTGAAACAAATAACTTATTCTACATAAAGAGGACTAGTTTTCTGCCGCTTTTTCTGTTTTAGTCTTCTTCTTTGAAGTCGTTTCTGCTACTGGAGCTTCTTCCGCTGCTTGTTCTGGTTGCTCTTCCATATAATCATCTCCATCCATAATTTTTGCTTTAATCTTTGCTTCGATTTCTAGTGCAATCTCTGGATTATCTTTTAAGAACAGCTTAGCTGATTCACGACCTTGTGCAATTTTGCTACCTTGGTAGCTATACCAAGCACCACTCTTTTCAATGATTTCTTGATCTACTCCTATATCGATGATTTCTCCTGTTTTAGAAATACCTTCTCCATAAGTAATATCAAATAAAGCAATTCTAAATGGTGGAGCTAATTTATTTTTAACAACTTTTACTTTTACGTGGTTACCAACAACGTTCCCTTCTTTGTCCTTAATTGCAGAACCGGATTTACGGATATCCAATCGAACAGAAGCATAAAATTTCAATGCGTTACCACCGGTAGTTGTTTCAGGGTTACCGAACATCACACCAATCTTTTCTCTTAATTGATTGATGAAAATACAGCAACAACCTGTACGACCAATTGTACCAGTCAACTTACGCATAGCTTGCGACATTAGACGTGCTTGTAATCCCATTTTAGAATCACCCATCTCTCCTTCAATTTCACTTCGTGGTACCAAAGCAGCAACTGAATCAACTACGAGCATATCAACTGCACCACTACGAATTAAGTTTTCCGCAATTTCTAGTGCCTGCTCACCATTATCTGGTTGAGAGATTAAAAGATTTTCTGTATCAACACCAAGTCCTTCTGCATAGAAACGATCAAATGCGTGTTCTGCATCAATAAAAGCAGCAATACCGCCTTGTTTTTGACATTCTGCAATTGCGTGAATCGCTAAAGTTGTTTTACCAGAAGATTCTGGTCCGTAAATTTCAACTACTCGTCCTTTAGGCAATCCGTTGATTCCTAATGCAAGGTCAAGGCTGAGAGAACCAGTAGGAATGGTATCTATTTCTACAACTTGCTTGTCACCAAGTTTCATGACAATTCCTTTTCCGTAAGTTTTTTCTAGACGACTTAGCGTCATCTCTAATGCTTTTTTCTTAGCGTCGCTTTCTTTAGACATTATAAAATATTTTTAGTGTTAAGATGAAGTACAACAGGATTAAAGGTGGATTAAATGTTGTACAGATTTTTTAATTTATTTAAACAAACAATGTTGTTTCTGACACAAACATAAACGATTTGTTTTTAAATTCCAAGTTTTTTTCAACAAAATCATTATATTTTTTTCTTTTGTCCTATATTTAGTTAGATAATGTACTTTGTAAACGCAAATAAGTGATTTATGGTTCAAATATAAACAGAATATAAACAAAAAAAATGTTTTTTTTATTATTTAGACAAAAGGGCAGTCATTTTTAAATATAAATGACTTTTTGTCATTATGTTTTTGTTTTTTTCAGAAGATATGACGTGAAAAATGGAATGGTACAACAGTTGATAAAAGAAATAACTGTAGCTGTGAATGATTCCAGCATTTTTTTTTAAAACAAAAATATATATCATGACTTATTTAGCAAAAGTAAATCCTCGTAGAAGAAATTCTTTTTTTCCTGCTCACTTTGATGCATTTTTAAACGAAGTAGCAAAGACCAATAACTTTGTTAAACAAAAGCCTTTGGTCAATGTATCTGAAACAGATCAGGCGTTTAGTTTAGAAATAGCAGTGCCTGGGTTAAAAAAAGCAGACATTGATCTAAAAATCGAAGATGAGACATTAATTATTAGCGCAAAAAAAGAAGAGACAAAAGAAAACTATACGCGCCGAGAATTTAATTTCAACAATTTTGAACGTCGGTTTCAATTAAACGAAACCATTGATGTGGAAAACATCAAAGCAAACTTTGAAGATGGTATTTTAAATATTGTCTTACCGAAAGTAATAGAAGAGAAGAAAGATACGAATCGTAAAATTGAGATTAAGTAAGCACTTGTCAAAAGGTTTATTTATTGGATAAATTAAAAAAGTCGGAAGCATTTGCTTCCGACTTTTCTGAACAACGTCTCTTCTTTTTAGAGATGATAAATGAAGCTGTTTAAAAATGAAG
>JALZUU010000758.1 GCA_023300665.1 Saprospiraceae bacterium
GTGAAGGGAAAGTTTGTCTAAGATTTCGTATCTATACGAAGACGTATAAACGAGCGACAAAACTTTTTTGTTAGGGAGCTTTGTGGTGTTATAGCGGGTGTGATTGGGAGAGTAGTATTAGAATTGGTTAAACTATTGATCAACGCTGGAAAAATACGTATCTTGAATTCGACCTTATTGCTTTATCCTTTAGATCTATTAAAATGAAAAACATCCTAATAACCCTATTTTTTTTCCTCTGGTCTTCTATTAGTTTTGGGCAAACTAAAGCGGATTTTATCAGTTGTTTAGATATTATTTTTGGACAGTCCGAATTTCAACCTGCCTTTTCAAATCATGAATCGGCCAAAGGGAATTTAATTATCGTTTCTCCTGGAACAAGAATTCGAAAAGCCACAAATAAAAGAATATCTGATTTTCGAAATTCTTTAATACAAGATGATTTTCGATTTTCAGAACACTATATTAAGGTTTTACGACCTGGTGATTTAGAGATATTAGATATTCACCAGACCGCTCCCCTTGAAATTTTTCTAAGCGGAAACGAAGCAGAATTGACGATAGGACTGGTAAGCATCATTTGGGAGGAAAGTCAACGGTATTTTTGGGGTTATAGTTTGGTTAAAGTTGGAGAAGAATGGGAGTTGAAAAGTAAGCATTTGGATAAAGAGCGGATTAGGTTGGCGGATTGGTAAGATAGGGTGAAAGAATAGGATTAAATATTTACTTTCTTAGACAATTTTAAACAACAAAACAATGAACACAACCACCCTTATCAAAAGAGCCGCCTTCGCTATTCCAGTAATGATTCTTTTGGCTGTATTTGTTCTACGATATTTACCAATGTTTATGGTAAGTCTTCTAATGAGTATTGAAGCATTTATACTGTTTGTGTTAATTATAGTTTTGTTTATGTACTTCTTTATTAAAATTTTAAGGTCGATAAAATAGTTGTGAAAAAATCAATCTAAAATGAATTAATCCTTTTATTTTTTTGTTCTACCAATATGAGGATTTACCAACTTTCTCAAATCGGAGAATTTCACACCAACCATAATGAAGATGCCTTAGCCATCGCAGAAATTGGAAATGATAAAATTTTACTCGCCGTCATGGATGGTTGCTCAATGGGGAAAGAAAGCCATTTTGCGTCCACGCTTATCGCGAAACTGCTTCGTAAGATAAGCAAAGAATTAAGCTACCAAATATTTATTAATAAAATAATAAAATTGGAAGATGTACTTCTAAAAGAAGTGCTGGAAAATTTATTCAAAGAACTGAAGGAGCTAAAAAGTCAGCTTCATCTGGAGATAGAAGAAATATTGAGCACGTTGATTTTAGGAATTCTTGATCCAGCCGGAAAAACGGTTGAGGTAATTACGGTTGGTGATGGTTTAATTGTGGTAGATGGATCGTTTTATGAATATGAACAAGATGATAAACCAGATTATTTAGGTTATCATTTGGCAGAGAATTTTGAAGATTGGTTTCAAAGCCAAAACCAAAAATTGAGTTTAAAAAATATTTCAGAGCTAACCATCTGCACGGATGGGGTTTTTACTTTTAAAAATTTTGATGGAGCGGTTTATCCAAAAATAACCGAAGAAGAAATATTGGATTTTTTATTGATCAACAAAAAAGATCAAGACGGAGATAGGATGCTCCAAAAGAAAATCTTAAAAATCGAAAAGACCTACGGTTTAAAACCAAGTGATGACTTGACGATGGTTCGGGTGGTGTTTAATTAAGTATTTGTTTATTAGCTGCTTTGGAAGGTGCTCGATTTTTTGTTGATTCTAAAAAGTGGAAATTCACATAGACCGACTCCCAAAAAAAGACTATCTTGAGGTTAGAAAACCAATACTTATTATCTCGAATGTCTACTGAAAATTTTAATAATTTACATTTTATCGAAGAACAAAGATTCACCCAATGGTGGCTTTGGGTGCTACTGATTGGGATCGCTCTGATTCCCGTCTATGGTACCTATCAACAACTTTATCTAGGGATTCCAATGGGTTCTAAACCTTTACCAGATATCGGAATGATCCTCTTTTTATTATTCATGCTAGGTTTTTTAGCCTTTTTTTGGATGTTAAAATTGACCACGGAGATTGACAAAGAAGGAATAAAAATGAATTATTTTCCATTTACCGATAAGGCTTTAAAATGGGAGGAGGTAAAATCAGCGGAGGTACTAGACTATGGTTTTGTCGGCGGTTGGGGTGTACGAATAGGCACGAAATACGGAACCGTTTATAATACCAGTGGTAAAATGGGAGTAGCGTTGATTTTAAAAAATGGTAAGAAAATTTGTATTGGGACGCAGCGGGTAGAGGAGATGAAGAAGATTGTTGAAGATGCTAAGGAGTTGGGAGTTTTTTAGAGATAGATTATTATGAAAAAAATGACGGTAGACGAATCAATTCAAAGAGGGCATCGAATGGTGACCTATCCATCGATTGTGTTGTTTTTTATAGGTCTTTTATTTACCATTTTCCTAGTATCTTACTTTAAAAATCCATGGATATTTTTATTCGGATTTCTAATATCTTTGGGAATATCATGGATTTATTGGAGTGTAATGATTCCAAGGTGGAGAATTTTAGCTTTTGAAAACTGCAGAAATGTACATGAACTAAAAAGAATAGCTATCAATGAAAATTTAATTCACCCTGATGGTAGTTTTTTTGAAAAAACAGAAATTAGGAATGATAGACAAAAAAGAAGGCTGGCAGCTATAGAAACTAAATTTAGATTTGAGGATATTCCTGAAATTATTGAGGATGATGGTAGTGTGCCAGATGAAGCAAAGATTTACTATTCAAAAAATCTTATTATTCTTTACTGGATTGGTGGACTTTTTTCGATTGTTTTTGGAGCCTATATGTTGTTGGAAAAAGACAATTTTGGTTTTATTATGCTTTTTGTTTCACTTTATCCATTCTACTTAGCTTATAAGTATTCATCGATTAAAGCGCCTTATATTACGGTAAATTCCAAAGGATTAAAAACTTTAAATACCTCATTTATTTCTTGGAAAGATGTGGAAGATTTTGAAGTTATTCGAACTGGGTATGGAAAAAGGTCAGAATGGTTCTTAAAAATTTACTGCCATGAATTTAGTACAAATGAGAATGCGTCACTAAAGATTGATGAATTAGATGTAAAAGTCAAAAAAATAAAAAAACTGATTTATTTATCCCATCAACGATATAGAAATAATCAATCCGACCGATAAAAAAATCAGTGAGAAATTTTACTATATTTGAAACTTGAATAACTTCAAAATTGAAATTCTAAAATACATCTCTGAATGAAAAAATCAGTCATTTTTACCTTCTTTTTTACTTTAATTACCCTTCAATTACTTGCTCAAAATGAGTTAATTGCCAATATTTATCAACGCAACACCATCTCCCTTGATGGAAGCTGGAAATATATCATTGATCCTTACGAAAATGGATATTATAACTATAGATACCAACCTTTTGATCAACAAGAATCACCAGGTAATGGCGCATTTTTTAATAATGCAAAACCAAAAAGTCCTGCTGATTTGGTAGAATATGATTTTGATCAAATGAACGATATTCAAGTTCCTGGCGATTGGAATAGTCAGAAAAAAGAACTCTTATATTACGAAGGAACCGTTTGGTATAAAAAGTCTTTTGATTATTCGAAATCCGAAAAAAACGGTCGTCTCTTCGTATATTTTGAAGCATCTAATTATAAAACAGAGGTATATTTTAATGGTAAAAAATTAGGAACCCACATCGGCGGATTTACGCCTTTTAATTTTGAAATTACAGAGCTGGTAAAAGAGGAAGATAATTTTCTAGTCGTAAAAGTGGATAATAAAAGGTTAAAAGAAGGGATACCAACTTTAAATACCGATTGGTGGAATTATGGTGGCCTTACCAGAGAGGTTCGATTGGTTGAAACGGCTAAGACGTTTATTCAAGATTATTTTATTCAAATCGATCCCAATGACGCTGAAAAAATAACTGGATCTATCAATTTGAATGGACCAAATTCCAACAACCAAAGTGTAGAAATTAAAATACCAAATTTAGGTATTACCAAAAAGCTAAAAACAGATCAAAAAGGGCAGGTAGATTTTACGATCACTACCAAAAATATTACCTATTGGTCGATTGAAAATCCGTATTTATATGATGTTAGTATTCAAACACAAGAAGATCAAACAACCGATCAAATTGGTTTCCGAACAATCCGTACCGAAGGTTCTAAAATTTTATTAAACAATAAACCTATTTATCTAAAAGGGATTTCTATTCATGAAGAAAGCCCACTTAAAGGTGGAAGAGGTCACTCAAAAGAAGATGCCGAAAAATTACTGACTTGGGCGCAAGAGCTTGGATGTAATTATGTACGGCTCGCACATTACCCGCACAACGAGCATATGGTACGGTTGGCCGATCAAAAAGGAATTCTAGTCTGGGAAGAAAATCCGGTATATTGGACGATCTCTTGGGAGAATCAAAACACTTATGAAAATGCTGAAAATCAATTGGCCGAACTGATTGCCCGAGATAAAAACCGTGCGAGTGTCATCATTTGGTCGATGGCGAATGAGACGCCAAATAGTCCCGCACGAAATATTTTTCTAAAAAAATTAGCCAAATATACGCGCGACAAAGATCCAACTAGATTGATCAGTGCAGCACTTGAACAAAAAAGTTATAAAGACAGCAAAACCATTCGAACCATCGATGATCCTTTTGCTGAAGTTGTGGATGTTTTAAGCTTTAATCAATATATCGGTTGGTATGATGGACTGCCTGAAAAATGCGAGACCATTACTTGGAAAATAGAACAAGATAAACCGGTCTTGATTTCTGAATTTGGAGCAGGCGCAAAGCATGGTTTGCATGGAGATAAAAATGCTCGATGGACGGAAGAATTTCAAGAAGACCTTTATATCAAAACCATCGCCATGATCGATAAAATAGAAAAAGTACAGGGATTTTCTCCATGGATTTTGGTAGATTTTAGATCACCTAGAAGAGTTTTACCGCAGATTCAAGACGGTTGGAATCGCAAAGGCTTGATCGCCGAAGATGGCCAGAGAAAGAAAGCGTTTTTTATTTTACAAAAATTTTATGAATGGAAGAAGTAGAAAGGTGCCAGTTGGTCTCTTAGCTAGTTAGCTTTTCTTTAAGGTATTTTACGAATAAAAAAATCCAACTAACCAGTAAAAAAAACGTATTCATATTCTATAAAACACCTCCCGAAATTAGAAGCTTCTTAATCCAAAATATCCAATATTATGAAATATTTCCTCCTTTTCTTTTTATTGCTTGCCAATATTTCAATCCAAGGTCAGTCGGAAAATTATCTCGTCAATACCGAAAGAGGTAGTTTTTATTCTGAAGTGCTTCAGATGGAAAAGTCTTATCAGGTTTTTTTACCAGAATCCTATAATTACTCTAATGCTAGTGCTTATCCAGTAATTTATATAATGGATGGCGATTATAATTTTCATTATTTAACCGGAGTGATTGAAATGCTGTCAAACATCAGTGAAAAAATTCCGGAGGTGATCGTGGTGGGAATTTCTGATAATGGAAATGCTGGTTATAGAAAAGATTGTACAATGAAGACGGAGCAAAATCCGGAAGGAAATACCACTACTTTTATCGAATATTTGGATAAGGAATTAAAACCAAAAATAAAAAAAGAATATCGAGTCTCGTCTTATGAAATTCTGATTGGTCATTCTTTGGGAGGGTTGTTTGCAACCAATGTAATGTTAGAAAAACCAGAATTATTTGATGCTTATATTGCCATCGATCCTTCTTATTGGTGGGAAGATCAATTAATTATTAGTACGGCCGATAGTCTTTTTAAAGATAAGGAAGACCTTTCAGCCAATCTTTTTCTTACCCTAGCGAGTACCAAACAAATGGGCGTTCATGAATTTGTGGGTGTTTTAGAAAAACGATTTCCAGTGTCAAAAAAATGGAAATTTAAATACTACGAAGAAGAAACCCATGGTTCCGTAGGAATGATTTCGGTCAAAGAAGGTTTAGAAGAAATTTTCCAGAACTGGGAATTAAAAAGAGCAAAATTTTATGAACTTGAAACCGCCGCAAAAATAGTGGGTCACTATGAAAATTTGTCTGATCAATATCAAGGAATTACTCGGATACCCCCGTTGTCATTTTCTAATATCATCTATTATTTTTTCCGACAGGAACAGACGGAAGAACTGGCGATCATCGAAGCAGCTGTAAAAAATAAATTTCCTGCTTCTCAAGATGATTATTATTCCAAATTGGCTTCCTATCTGATGGAAACAGAAAAATATGAGGAGGCAGAAGCACTACTTAAAAAATCCATTCAAGCAAATCCAAATGCTTATAAATCTTATGATGGATTATCGAAATTATACTTTGCGAAAGAGATGAAAGATCAAGCAAAAGTAAATGCTAGAAAAGCTGTTGATATTGCTAAAAAATTAAAGGCTAGACAATGGCAGATTAATGAGTTGGTGTCTAATTTAATGAAGGTGAGTAAGTAGTCTGAGAATATTGAATGTTGAATATTGATCAGAGGAATATTGAATTTTAAGAACCTAAAAATGTATTGGAAATTTGTCATACTGATTCTTCTTTGCCTAAGTGCCTGCAAGAATGAACCAAAGTTAAACGGTCATTGGCATTTATATGATTCAAGCGGAGATCCTGTAGAGATGGGAACGATTGATTTAATCGACTCGATTGGTTTTTTTGGTAAAACAAGATTTGAAGATCGAATGAAATTGTCGGTCGATTATTCTAATAAAATAATTACCCTACATCATCTTGATATTGGTGGTGATTATCCATTTACTTCTGTGGGAGATACCCTTAAGTTAGGGGATGTTTTTTATGGAATAAAAACAGAAGACCAATCCTGTCATTTTGAAACGGACTATTTCGCTCCTAGTAAATTAGCGATAAAATTACCATTGATCAAGACGACTAGCGATACAGAAAGTTTATCAGCTATTGCTGGACTTGATGTTTTTATGGGGAAACCAAAATTAGAGCTAGCGGAAAAATATGGTGATTCTACTCGGATTGAAATAGGCTATCGGTTGATCGAATTAACGGAATTAGAAAAAGAAAATTGGAAACACCGTGTAAAGCTCAACGAAAAAATTAGAGATAAAATTTATACGAAATTATTTGTCCATCCTGATACAAAAATGGGAGAGATAATGAAATTTGTATCCAAACAAAGAGCGATTAACGATGGAGAAATTTACCTGATAGGAAAAGGATTTCATACGATAAAGCATAGTGCTTATTTTCGGTTCTTTCCATTAGAAGAAATAATAGTGTTTGATCCAGAAGAAACCTTAGAGAGGTGGTTAAAGCGAAGGGAATGAATAAATAATTCGAAAATTTAATTTATATTGTTTTTTATTGATAAATGATTCAACATTTAATAAGTTTATGAAAAAGATATCTTTGTTATTTCTAACTTTTTTGATTATTCAAAATATTTCAGCCCAGTTTTTACCTCCTGTTAATATTAGTAATAATACCGACGAAATTGAGTCACCATTGAATCTATTAACAGGAGATTTAGATAATGATGGTGATATCGATTTTATTCTACATGATGATATTTATAAATCAGTATTTTGGTATGAGAACCTAGATGGTGCAGGAACAATGGATGAACCTAAATCTATTCCTGAGCTTTCATATCCCTCCTATATTTGGCTGGAAGATGTTGATAATGATGGAGTGTTAGATATTATAGGAGTTAATGAGCAAAATTTTTATTGGGTTAAAAATACTATTCCAACAACAGGACTATTTTCTGAACCTAATTATTTACCGGATGGAGATGACCTTCAACTGAAGGATATTGAACTGGAGGATGTAAATGGTGATGGAATAAATGATCTGATTTCCGTTGGTTACGATAGCTCTATTAGTTGGTACAAAGGAATTGGTGGAAATGGAAATTTTCTCTCTAGTTCTGAATTAATAGCAGATGGGAAACTATTGATTGAATTAACTGATATAGATAATGATGGAGATTTGGATATAGTGAGTACCTCTAATGCAAATACTAGTCTGGGTATTGTTTGGTTTGAAAATCTAGGTGGTGAGGATAATTTTGGTTTGCCTCAAGATATTGAAGCTGTGATTCCTTTTCCAGATGATCTTCAAGTTGCTGATTTAGATAATGATGGAGATATGGATGTATTATTAGGACTTGGAGATGGGACGGATAATCATCTCCTTTATAATTGGTATGAAAATAAATTAAATGAAAATGGTACTTGGATAAAAAAGATAATTACCGCTCAAGAACGAATGGCACCTCCAGCAATTTATGATATAGATTTTGATGGAGATTTAGATTTAGTAACTTCACAAGGTGGATTAAGAATCTATGAAAATATTAATGGACTTGGAAATTTTGTACCAGGAATACCCTTAACTATTTTTGATAGTTTTAATCTTTCGAGTGGAGATATAAATAATGACAATATACCAGATATTGTTGGTGTTCATAAAAATGCAATCTTTTTTGAAATGGGGCTTTTGTATTTTGGTCGGAATGATCAGACGTTTGAAAATCCCATTGACTTTATTGGTGATGCCGATTTGTTTCCACTTGATGGTGGCTTTATAGAAGGAAGAGATTTGACGGGAGATGGAATTTCAGAAGTTGTAATTAGTCACAGAATTATGGATCGTTTTTCTTGGCAATCATTTAATAGCTCTGATCAAAAATTTACAAATCCTAAGATAATTGATGATGTACGAGCTACGGATATCTCCTTTGCAGATATAGATTTAGACGGAGATGAAGATATGGTCGTATTAGCTATTGAGCCTGAATTTGAAGCGATTTGGTATGAAAAGATAAATGGAGAAGAGAATTATGAATTAGGTAAAATATTGTTTTCTGATGATCAAGGAAGTGGAAATATATTTACCAATGATCTTGATAATGATGGAGATCAAGACATTCTAATAAATAGAAAAGGAATTTTTGATGAAGGGATTTATTGGCTAGAAAATTTAAATGGACAAGGATCTTTTTCCTCATTACAAATCATAAATTCATCTTCGTTCGAACAACTTCAACTGGAAGACATAGATCTGGATGGTGATGCTGATTTAATTTATTATGACAAACTTGGGAATAATTTCTCTTGGCTGAAAAACGATAATGGTGTTTTTTCTAATCCAGAATCATTAATCGTAGTTGATGACCAAGAATCCTACCTATTGACAGATTTAGATGGAAATGGATGGAAAGATTTGGTTTTTTTTAGTGAAGAAAATAAGGTAACTATTCATAAGAATAATGGAGCAATTGGAGATTATTCTGAAGCTATTGATTTTTTTTTAGAATATGATTTTGATTTAAAATCCCAATTTTTTCTCCGTGATTTTGATTTTGATGGAGACTTAGATCTTTTAATAAGTGAAATCGTTTTTGAAGCCTCTTTTTTGCATGTTCATGAAAATATTGGCGGTTCTAATATATTTTTATCAACTTCTATTAGTTTTGAACTTCCATCATCTACAACTCAAATTTCAATTGATGATTATGATGGTGATCAAGATTTGGATTTAATTGCGCATACAGATGATTTTAAAGAGCTTCAGTATTTTGAAAACGTTTTTTCACAAACCAATATAATTGGTAAAGTATTCCTTGATTTTAATGAAAATACGATCCTTGATGAAGGAGAGTTTTTGATTTTTCCTAATTCAATAGATCTTGAACCTGGTGCAAATTTTGAATATCCGAGTGGCATAGGGTATTTTAATTATGTGGTCGAAAGTGGAAATTATGACATAACTTGTTCCGTTCCTTCAAGTTTTTTATTTACAACTCCGTCCTCTGTTTCTGTTACCATTAATGAAGATGAGAACACTGAAATTTGTTTTGGTGTTATTCCAGAAAGAGCGGAAGCTGCTGTTGAAAATACGATCACTTCAGCACCTACCCGGTGTGGATTTGAAGTCCCTTTTTGGTTGGATTACCAAAATACTGGAACCGTAATTAGTAAGGCAATTATTTCTATGATGATTGATCCGAGGGCTACTTTTATTAGTGCCAGTCAACTACCAGATTCTATCGTAGAAGATCGAATTTATTGGTCCCATGATAACCTTTTACCTACCCATTCGGGGCAAATAAAAGTCTTGCTTGAAATGCCAGGAGTAGAAGCGATTGGAGAATTTCTTTCTTTTAATCACATTATAAATATCCAAAGTTTAGACGGTACTTATTTCGCAGATAGTGGAGTAGGTTATCGACCTCAGATTAATTGTGCCTATGACCCAAATGATAAACTTGTTGAACCTAATATTCCTGGTTATGATAATTTTACCCTATTTGGTGATACCTTAGATTATGTGGTACGCTTTCAAAATACTGGAACGGACACTGCCTTTACGGTTGTCATTGAAGATTTTTTAGATGCCAATCTTGATTATTCAACCCTTAATATTCAAGGCGCAAGTCATCCTTATAAAGCAACACTTGATCAGGAAACAGGCAGGTTAGTATTCATCTTTGAAAATATTTTATTACCTGATAGTACAACAAATGAAATCGCTAGTCACGGTTTTTTTCGATATCAAATTTTAGCTAACAGTAATCTAGATGAGAACACCAGTATTCAAAATTTTGCCAGTATCTTCTTTGATTTAAATCCACCAATTTTGACAAATACTGTTGAAAATATTTTAGTTTCTGATATTCCAATTTTAGTAAACGCTCAATCTCCTGCCTGTTTTAATGATAGTACTGGAAGCTTGATGGTCGTAGAAATTTCTCCTTTTATTGATTCTATTGTTTGGAATAATGGAGTCATTGGGCCGTTTATTGATGGGCTAGTCGGAGGATCATATGAGGTAAGTTTTTTCTATATTGATGGGGCAATTTTGGATACAAGTTTTTTTCTTTTTGAACCTAACCCAATAGCTGTTTCAGATCTAGTGGTAGATTCAATTAGCTGTTTTGGAGTTAATGATGGTTCGATTGAATTTATAGTTAATGGTGGTACCCAACCCTATCTTTATCAATGGAATAACAGTAGTAATACTGCAATTCAAAACAATCTTTTTCCTGACGTTTATGAACTTACTATTACAGATCAAAATGGTTGTCAGGATAGCTTGGAAGTAACTTTAGAATCTCCTTCAGAAATTATTTTTTCTATCGAAGTTACTCCTGAAATGGATCAAGTTGCGAATGGTTCTATTATTGTTGAACCTACGGGCGGACAACCTCCATACAACTTTAATTGGTCTCACGATGCTACTCAATCTAGTAATATAGTAATGAACCTTTCTGCCGGAGAATATACGGTAACTGTAACAGATGCGGATAATTGCATTCGAATAGAAACCATTCTTGTAGATCAAATAGTAAATACAAATAACCTTAACGAGTATACCAAATTTTTCATCAGCCCTAACCCAAATAATGGTCTTTTTACGGTTGATCTAAGTTTTCAAAATTCTGTAAACTGGGAAGTTAAAATTACGAATAGTTTGGGCCAAATAACGAGAAAAGAAATCGCTCCGGGAAGAAGTTCTGATAATTCAAAACTAGATTTTCAATTGTCGAATGGAATATATTGGGTGACTTTGCTGGTGGATGGAAAAGTTGTTGGAAGTGAAACGGTGGTAGTGGAGTAAAAAGACCGGACTATTAATGAATTGTTTTTTGAAAAAAAAAATATTTATGGAAAATTCTCCATCCACCCTTATCAAAAATCTTGCCTTTTCAGGAAAAGATTACGACCAAATTATAGGAGTGCTTGAGGAAAATAAACCTGGTTTTTCTGAAACATCTATTGAGTTGGCAAAGAACAAAATTGATGATCATATTGTCGCATTTCAATTAGCTAGTCAAGAAAAATCTAAAGGGTTAAATCAGCTAATAATGGGAAGTGCTTTACTTATCATTGGTGCAACTATTACCATATTTTCTTATTTATCAGATAAGGATTCTTATATTTTAGCCTATGGAGCGATCCTTGGAGGTGCTTGGATTGCAAAAGAAGGATATAAGGTATATAGGATGCCGATAGAAGATTTGGTGCCAAGAAGAAGAGGTCTATTAAAAAGATAAAATCATACAACTGGACATTTGCGGGCTTGTGGCTACTCTCCGGCGGTACTGCCGGAGCTGGGAGGCAGCAAATGGAAGAAATGTCCAGTAGTATGAGATAAAATAACCGTATATGCATCCCATGATCATTTTTTTACTGATTGTTGCTTTTATTTTGATTGGCTTTAAAATTTTTTCAGTGAAATGGCTGAATAAAATGGAGTTAGAAGTAAAAAAAGATGGAAGACGATTGGAAATCATCTTATATCCGTATGGGAGTTGGGTGCTTGGATTGTTTTGTATGCTGTTTTCTGTTCCCTTTATTTATTTGACAAGTTTTTTTATTAGGATTTTTCCATTTGAAAGAATAATGAGTTCTGATCCAGATTGGTGGGTATATTGTTTATTTATTATTCCTGTTTTAGGGGTAGGCCAAACTGCTTGGAATTTATTAGCCATGTTACCTAAACTATTTCTTAAAACTCAGGTTTTAAAGATCGAAGAAAGAGACATAAAATTGATCAGTAAAGGTTTTTTTAAAACAACGGAAGTGAAAATCGAAATATCCAATATTGAAAAATTTGCGATCCCATATTTTAATCAATATCAAACGACTAAATCTATATTTCATTATTTATTTCA
>JALZUU010000759.1 GCA_023300665.1 Saprospiraceae bacterium
TTTTTTATTTAAGAAGTTCTTTACTGTAAATAAGCATTGAGCATCCAAAGTGTTTTTTCTGTTTGAGAAATATAATCACTCATTAGACTGACGGTTCCTTCATCGTTAGCCTCATTTGCAAGGTCTAATATTTCTCTTTCTTTTTTGATGATAATAGAGAATGTTTTAACGATTATTTTGACTCCTTGAACCCCATTTGTCACTCCTTTCTCTTCTTTAATTTTAGAAACTTTAAGATAGTCTGAAAAGGTATGTAGAGGTTCTCCTTCTAAGGTTAAAATTCGCTCTGCTATTTCATCTACTTTATCAACCGCATCCGTATAAAGTTCCTCAAATTTTAAGTGTAATTCAAAAAACTCCTTTCCTTTAATATTCCAGTGTAGTCCTCTTAGAATTTGATAAAACAATTGATAGTCTGCTAATAATTCATTTAAGCTTTTGTTTAGTTTTTTTGCTTTCTTTTTATCTATTCCGATTAAATTATTCATGATTTACTTTTTCAAATTACGTGATAATACTTATTGAACAATACTTAACATAAAAGATATGATTAAGTTTCGCGAAGATATAAAAACCACTTAAAAAGGTTAAAATAATTTTATTTTTCTTTTAAGCTGTTAATCCAAATCATCTAAAATATCCGATGATTTCTTTTTTTTTGGAAAAAAATAAGGTCGATACTTTTCCCACCAAACGATTAAGGAAAATAAAGAAAATAGGAGGAGGCTACTTAACCAAGTTATGGTGGATGCAGATTGAGCAGCAAATTCTCCAAGACTAATATGTATTATCTCGGTACACATACTTCCAAGAAATAAACTGATCAAAGCACGAACCCAAATTTTTCTGATAAATTTCATAGTAAGAATTAATTGAGGTTTATTTTTGATTTCAGAATTCCATATGAGAAAAATCCAGCTTCATTTCAAGTTGTTCTAAAAATAATTCAAGACCAATATATTCAAAAAAGGCATTGACTCCTTCATCATCTTTGTCGACATTAATGACGGTGATAGAATCACCTTGCTCAAGAATTAGTCGCTGAATTAAAGTAGAAGCTATTTTGTTTTTTCTAAAATTTTTATGAACAGCAATTTGCGGTAATCGTTTGGTCTTAGGATTAAAAATAAGATACCCTACTAGCTGGTTATTTAAAAATCCACCCAACAAAATTAAGTCCGAGGTTAGTTTATTGATAGCTCGAATAGCGTTTTGGGCAGTTGGCGTAATATCCCAAAAGGAAGTCAATAGATCCCAATCATAGGAGGTTAGTTTTTTAATCTCTAACGCACGAGAAATGGTCAATGGTTTTACATTTCCTCTATAACATAACAATCCACGCACCTTTGTGTATCCTACTCGCTCGTAAGATTTAATGGCTGGAACATTATTAGAGATGACCTCAAGCATCAAGGTATCGACTTTTTTCTTTTTGATCATTGGAAAAATAAAATCATACATTCGTTTGGTTAGTCCCTGCCCTCTTTTAGTTGGGATAACACCGGTTCCACCATTGTATAAAACTTTCCGTCCATCTACCATATTTACCCCATGAAGGATAAACGAAATTAATTGGCCTTCCTCCACCACTCCAACGGATAATTCCAAGTCCACATTATCTGCTTTCATTTTAGTGGACA
Organism: Saprospiraceae bacterium; assembly: GCA_023300665.1. Classification (GTDB taxonomy): domain Bacteria; phylum Bacteroidota; class Bacteroidia; order Chitinophagales; family Saprospiraceae; genus JALZUU01. The sequence continues at coordinate 1,641 of JALZUU010000759.1, forward strand.
ATTGTTCAGACGTCAATTTTAGTGGAACAATATAATCTGAGAAAGATAAATTAAAAACCTCCAAGATGTCTTTTTCGGAAAAGCCTGTTAAGAGTTTAAATTCCATATTTTTTATTTTATTACATAATAGATTCGGTCGATCCAATGCTTCTCATCCAATAAATCATATCCAACCAAATCGTTCATCACCATTTGAGTTAATGACATGGTGATAGAATCATAATCAACCATTCGATAGTTTTCGTCATCAGGTTTCAACAAGGTTCTTGATCTTTCATTTAAATAAGGAGAATCTTTAAAAATTGGATCACGGTAATAGGTTCCATTTAAAATTTTTAATTCAGGATCTAAAGGAAAACCAAATTCATGAACTACCTCAAAAGCCGTTTGATATCTAAACCTAATCGTATGCCCGTTTCTAATAAATCGAAATCCAGCAGTCACGGAAGTATCGTATCCGAAAAAACAAAAAATACTCTCTGGGGAATTAAAATAATCATGAATTCTTTTTATCAAATCTACATCTCCGTCATTAATTACTTTTCTACTAAAATTAGAATTACTAATCATGATTCCATTTTTCAACCGTATGATTAGAGTATTCTTGTCTCTTCTGGTATCAACTGAATAAGCATCTTTTCCTAATTTTTCACAATCTCCAAAAAAATATTGTGCAATATCTTCCGTCTTATAATCAATAGAATCTAGTTTGATAAAGATTCCTGAAAAAGAAGCACCAATTAGGCTTCCGTATTCTTGAGAAAATGAAATGGTTGTTACTTGTAGGATGAGAAAAAGGCATATTAATTTTGGAAAAAAGTTGATAGTGTTTATGTTCATTTAGGATGTTTTTTTCTATAAAAATATTGATAATTTCAAAAGAGTGGGTGACAAAATTGGGGAGTTAGCCTATTTACTCGCTCCTTAATTTTCAGACACTCTTATGATTTAAGGGCGCTCTAGGCACTATTCGTTTTAAGAACTCTTGCTCTGCTGCTTGCCAGCTCTCGGAGTTCTCAAAACTAATGGGACTATGCTAGAGGTAAGTCCCAGTCGCTTTGCGAAACCCACGCGTGAGCAAAGTGCTAGGCTAGATTTCTTAAAGCGGAATGTATTTTTTGAAAGATTTTCCATTAACCTTATTCTCATCACTTACTCAATTATAAAAGACTTAGTAACAGGAAGTCCATTTTCAATAATGGTAACCCAGTACTGCCCTTTTGGATACTTAGATAAATCGACCATAGAAGTTCCTGTTTGATCCTTATAAATTATTTGTCCAACACCATTGGCAATTTGGATAGTTATTGGATGGGTAGCATTAGAAGTTTCAATTAAAAACTGACCATTATTTGGATTGGGAGAGATATTAAAATTAGCAACCAAAGGGGTTTCATTGGTTGTGGAAGTTAAGGGCGAAAGTTTAAATACCCAGTAATCATAATCCCCATTATTTTCACCGACATCTCCATCTGAAGATTTACTATCTCCTCCAATAATCAACCCTCCGTCAGCAGTTAAAAAAATTGATCTTGCAAACTCATTTTCTGATCCACCAAAACTTTTTTGCCATAATACATTTCCATTGGAATCTATCTTCAGAATCCAAATATCACCTATACCGAAATTTTCACTCACATCCCCATCTGAAGAGTTACTAGCGCCAGCGATTATATATCCTTGATCCTCCGCAGGATAAATACTAGGGACCGCATCATTTTCTGATCCGCCAAAACTTTTTTCCCATAATAGGTTTCCATTTTCATCTAGTTTTATGATCCAAATATCCCATTGGCCCTTTGGATTTGTAATATCTCCGTCTGAAGAGCCACTAGTACCAGCAACCAAATATCCTTGATCTTCGGTTGAAATAATTGAAGTAACAAAATCAACATCACTACCTCCATAGGTTTGCTCCCACTCTAGGATACCCATTGAATTCGTTTTTACGATCCAATAATCAGCTGATCCATTATTATTCGTAACATCTCCATTATTAGATTCTGTTGTACCTATAAAAATAAATCCTCCGTCAGTTGTTTCTAGACCACTAATACCATTATCTGGATTCGACCCACCAAAAGTTCTGATAAATATTATTTCTCCAGATGCACTCAATTTAATCATCAAAACATCAGAACTTCCCTTGATAGTAGAAATATCTCCATCCATTGAAGTAGTGCCTCCAATTGCCAAAAATCCTCCATCGGAAGTTTCTAAGATATCTACGGTGCCATCAAGTTGACTACCGCCAAAATTCTTTTCCCATTCAATCAAACCATCCCCATCAAGTTTCAGAATCCAAGAATCGGATGCTCCATTATTTGCGGAAACATCCCCATCAGTAGACCTACTAGATCCTGTTACAATAAAACCTTCATCAGATGTTTCTTTTAGAACAGCTCCACTATCAAAATTAGAGCCACCAAAATTCTTCTCCCATTCCAGAATTCCTATTGAGTTTGTCTTTACGATCCAATAGTCAGTTGATCCATTATTATTGGTAACATCTCCATCATTAGATTCTGTATTACCGGACATGATATATCCTCCATCAGAAGTAGGTTGAATCGATACGAGTCTTTCAAATTCAGCACCACCAAAGACTTGAGACCATTCGATTTCTGGTTGACTTTGTAAAAAAAAGCAGCTAAACAGAAAAACAAACAATATATTTACTCTTTTCAAGGTTGTTTTAATTTCCATAATTATTTACTTTGTATTTTTTGAAATAATACTTGTAAATATACTAAAACCTTATGCTTTTATAGTTTTTGAATTAGAAATTAAATTCTTCTAAAACAATACACTTTCCACGCTCGAATAAATCAAGTTTAACAATTCATCAATCATATCACTATCGCTCTTTAAAGTTTCGTTATTGTCAGGTTTAAAGCTAGAAGGTAAAGCACGCTCGTCCCCTTCAAATCTTTCGGTTTCGATTTTTGAAGTAACCTTCTCAGAAAATCTGGTCTGCTGAGCACCACAATTTTTGCTACTACCAACGGAGACATCAACATCCCATTCTGCCGTCTTGATCGTTTCTTTGGTAAAAACGGTAGCGGTAACAACCGTAACTACTTCCACTTCAATCTCTTCTCCATCGTCATTCGTGGTAGTTTCTGTTGTAATAATCTCTTCTTCATAGGTCTTGCTATCTTCTTCTTCTTTGGTGTCAATATCTAAAGAACTAAAATCGATATCAATATCACAATCCAGGTCTTCGGTAGCAATAGTACCATTATAATATACTTTTAAAAAGGTCCCTCCTTTGTTTGCCAACCCGTTCATTATTTGATCAATCTTCCAGGCATGAGAAATATTCCACCCCGTAGAAACATCAATATTATAAATTAATTTACCCACCTCTAAACAATTGTCCATCATGGAATCTAATTCTACGGTAAGTGGTAGATATTTTTCTGATTTTTGAAAACAGGCGTAGGCTTTTTGAGCATTTACTTTTAGATCTGTTTCATGATATTTATCTAAAAAAGCAATTCCTTCTCCTGAATAAAATCCACTGAGATTTTGGATTAATTCTTCTTCTTCCGCTTCTAAAGATTGGTAATCTTGCTCAAACGCATCACCAGTATAGGACTCAGCAGATTTCATTTTGTTTATATTTTTCAATATTACACTATGGACTTATCTTTACAATCCCTTGCGTTAGCCGTCCTAAATTTTCATACTCGATTGTCAAAAAGTAATAACTATCAGGAAGATCCGATAAATTTAATAGGCATAATTCCTCCGTTTGATTTCGGCTCAAAAGGAGTTGTCCTTGTGCATTAAATAGTTTTAAACTTTGAGGTCTTTCAGGATGCTTAATGGTGATCAAACCAATGGATGGGTTTGGTTGAATCCTAAAATTAGTACCTTCAATGATTTTTCTATTAATAGTATCACCAGTAATCGTTAGATTATCAAACAAGCTGATGTCGTGTTCAAAAAAATTTTCAAAATTAGGGTCTCCTATATTGTGGAAAAAATCAAACTGGATTCTTCCTTTAAAACTAACCGGGAGTTCTAAGTCATAATGAACCGTCTCTCCTTCTGACTGTCCAGCAATAATTTGTTCGAAATTATTATCTGCTGTCGACCAGGTAGTTTTTAATACTGTCGAATTTTTCTCTATTTCTGGAAACCCAATTGACTCATTATTTCGGAATTGAGTTAAATCAAATCCAAGGTTGATACGCTCCAAATTGACTAAATCAGCGCAGACATAAAAGGTGGCTATTTTTCCAATATTACTAGAATGGAAAATTTCTTCTGACATGCCACAGATAGGAATGGTTCCTTGGTCAAGGATACTGGAAATTGCCAAAACATTATTTTCATTATATGTTAAATAGTCCACCGCAAAAAGACCTTCATTCTTCAAAAAAGGATCTTCTTCATTCATCGGATTTTCATATTCCGCTACGACCGGATCTACAATTTTATTTGGGAAGGTTATCCAGTTGTTTTCCAGATTCTTATCTGCTAAAAAAACAATTTCTATAACATAATCATCCTTACTTGGCGGAATATTCACTTCTTTAGTAAATTGGTAAAATTCATTTCGGAGTAAATCATCCTCAAGAGTTTCATTCGAATTCCAAGAAAAACCATTATTCGTATTCTCAATGATCACATCAAAATTAGTTCCAGCAACTAAAACTTCACAAGCATTGTTTTGAACCAGAAAACTAATTTCATAAAAATCATTAAAGCAATTAATTTGAGAAATCTCTGGTGAAAGAATTTTTAAATCATCCTCCAAAGTCATTGAATTATCGATAAGATTAACTGCCAAATTATTTTGAGCATTATCATCCAATAACATTAAATTCGCAGATATAACTTCGGTGGTATCTTGATCAAAAAAGATCAAATTATTGACTTCATAAATAAAGGACTCCCCTGGCAAAATACTGTTTTCCAATTCAAAGGTTTGAATATTATTAACACCACCATTGACCGACAAAACTCCTTCAAAGCTTGGCAAATAAGGCATCGTTCCAAGATTCGTTACCAATACTTCTGTACTATAAAATTCATCATTAAGACAAACTTGCTCAAGTGGTATTAGAAAACTAACCGTTAAGTCTAAAAAATCAGCAGGCTCTCCGATTGGATTATTAAGTCCAACAGATTTCCAAGCTTCGATCACCGATTCAAGCTCAAGAGCATTCTCACCAAATAATTCTTGAGCCGCCAATAAGGAACTTTCTGCATAAAAACTGTAAGTAGCATTTGGGGTTAGGTAAGCCTTCTGTGTTAAGAAAACAACTTGAGTAGCTTTGTCCATTCCTAAACCTGAAATATCATATGGTAGTCCTTCTTCGTTCACCCCAACACCACCATTCACCAAATTAAAAAACCAGTGATTTCCCACACTGCTATTGATATGTACATTTGCATTATCTTCCCAAAATGCTCCTTTATAAAATTTAGGATGTTCAATACTATTAGGATCTTCAAAAGAGCGAAAGTGACCAGCATGCGGATGTTCACTAAAGGACGCGCCAATCACCCAATTAAATTCATCCGGTGTGGTATAATATTCTAATGCTTTTCCAAATACATCACTCATACTTTCATTGATGGCTCCCGATTCACTAGAAAAAATCAGCCCCGAGGTAAACTCAGTGATTCCGTGCATAAATTCATGTCCTACAACTTCTAAAGTAGTCAATGGTCCATAATTACAATCACCATCTCCAAAAATAGCAAATTCTCCATCCCAAAAAGCATTGATAAAATCTCCAGCATGAACAACGGCATTCATAGGAAAACCATTGTTATCAAGTCCATTCCAATCAAATTTTTCTAACATAAGATCGTGAAATTCTTGTGTACAATAATGGGCATCCATCGCAACCTCATCTTGATCTTCGTTGGTTAAATCCCAAGTATTACTGGTGTTAGACCATACTTCTCTAATTCTGTTAAAAGTTGTATTTCCATTTCTAGTTGGATCTCGCAGTAAAAATTCATTTGGGCTTAAAGAATCAATGGTGATGGATTGAGTCCCATAATATTTGGTAACTCCGCGAGCAGGCACCGCCTGATGCATCATTAAAGGAAAATCCATCAATATTTTTCCAGTATGTGCATCGACGAAATATTGACGCTTGTCTAGAGGTTGTGAACTATACAATTCTACTCGAAAAGCTAACGCATACTGCTCGGAAGATTGAGGGTATGCATGGTCTATAATAACTAATTCTGGAGTAGGTATTTTTTGAAAACTATTAGCTATTTTAAATGTAGTCATCCAACTTTGTTTAGCTGCCTGGATGGCCGCTTCGGGTTTTATTTTTGGATGGATATCGATGTTGATCATGGGTAAATAATAACCACTTGCATGAATAGCAATTTCATTTTTTTCATGAATGGTATAAGCAGAACCGAAGACAGGAATAGATTGATATATTTGTTGAAATTTAAAGTGTTGGTTCCCATTTTCTCCTGGAATGGTTTTCACCCATTGCATTTCAGAGGCAGAAGACAGTCCCATTTTACTGGCTTCTATTTCAAAAAAATTATTGGCAGTAAGCTTAGAAACCTTAAGTGATCTATAATGTTTCTGTATAAACACTTTAGAAGCCGTTTTTACTTGTGCTTGTGCTTGATGGGAAAAAATCAACAGAAAAAATACAATAATAGAAAAAAAGGCTTTAATATTCATAGCTATATTAGACATGGTTCTTAATTTTAACTTTAAATTAAACAAAAAATTGTACTTTTTTATTCATTTTCTTAAAGTAAACTTTTAAAATTATCACTCCGAAGCCACCACCACTCGCTTGGTAATAAACACTCCTCCTTCACTTCTAACAGTAAAAAAATAAACGCCCTTAGGAAATCCAGAAACATCAAGGTTATGTTCAGGATTCATGAGATTTGCTACTAAGATTTTTTTACCAAAAGAAGAATAAACTACTAATTGAGTATTGGGAGTTGAGGGAATATTTCTCAGCCAAAGATTAACCGATTCAGCAGCTGGATTAGGAAATATTTCAAGACTAGGCTTTGGACCTAAGGAAGTTTGATCAATGAGATGAGTCGTTAAACAATCTTCAATTAAAGAACTGCCATCCAATTCCCAAGATGGGTCTATAGGAATGCAAAGATGGGTTAGCAAGGTCGGTACGACATCCGTTTGTCGAGGTGTCATACTAAAATCATACACCACCAATGACAAATTGATACGGTATTTAAATCAGGATTAATCTCATTTAAATATTTAAAGAACGGTGGATAAGTATCGTAATTATTTCCAGAAAAATCATTATTGGCTACTAGGTGCTTATCGGATAAAACACCACATAAGATCGCTGACCAGCCAGGTCCGCTGATAGTTATATCTTCGTTTAACGCATCAGGGCTAAAGATCCCATTACTGATCAGATTATCAATATTTGGGGTATTTGCAGCGGCGAGTGCATCAACCCGACACCCGTCTATTCCAATGACTAAGACCTTTTTTACATCTTGAGAAACGAGGATTATTGGGAATAAAAGGAGCAGTAGAAAGGTGAATATTTTAGGCATGTTTAGGCTATTTTCTTAAAAAAAGAAACTGATTTAAAAAGAAGTAGAATGGTTGTGAACCACGAGCCTCTTTGTTAGCAGCTTCATAAAAATAAGAAAAAAACCTTAGGATCAAGAATAAGATAAAAGCTTTGGGGGCACTCCAGTGCTTATGTTGGTACTGAAATAGAAAGTCCTCCTCAAAACTAAATTTGAGAAGGACTATTCCTAAAACCTTAAAGTTATCTCTCGAAATAAAATCAAGGCCAGCTTTCGGGGTTAATAGTCAATAATTTTGGATAATAAAACAGCAAATAAATAAGTGTTGACTATAAACCTATTTTAAACACATCACAATAAAAGAAAATAAAAAGAAGATCAAAAGAGAATTAAATAAGTAGGTGATAAAAAGGAAAAAATAGGTGCCGAGAAGAAAATAAAATACGAAGCTGTTTAAGAATGTTCACAAAAGGTGAGGATAAGTGCTTGATAATGTGGGCGATGCTTATTTTTCTTTGTCCCGAATGCTTTCGGGAGAAATAAAAATAGCAGAAGATCCGCGTTATCAATGACTTGTCTGTAACCATTGTGCCTGCCTGCCAGAGGCACGAAGGCAGGCTTCATTTTTAAACAGCTTCTACTAATTAGTCAAAACTAAAAATAGAAATACCGATAGCA
>JALZUU010000760.1 GCA_023300665.1 Saprospiraceae bacterium
GCTAAGTTGTGGAAAGGATTCGCGACGCGCATAATTAAAATATTTTTTAATCTGATGAATAGAAACAATCACCACATTAATTTCCTGCAAAGCCTCAATCGGCATTACATAATCTATGACTTCTAAGTGTTGAAGGTATTCTGAAATATCCGTATAACTCGTCATTGGAAAATTCGTCTTCTCCTCCATCGAAGCACTAAACTCCCCCGTTTCCTTTAACCAACGATCAATCGAAACCAAATCAGTTACTGGTTCTAGTGCTTTCAAACGATCAATTCCCGGTTGCCCCATTCCATGTCGGAGCAATAGTTGGACAATCTTATCAAATTCTAATTTTTCGTAAAAATCTTTCGGTACGAGCTGCATTTATTTTTTTTCTATTTTTCGGTGTACAAAGTTCCTCATTTTACCTCTGGTAAACAATATTTTAGCGATTGAGTTCCCTCAAAGAGTGGATATTATTAACTTGCCGTCAAAATAGGTGGGATGGCACATGGAAAACTTATGTTTTTTGCCACTTCCTTCCGGCCCTCTTCAATCGCAGTCGAGTGAAGCAGGTTACCAATAGCAATTTGATTTCTAATGATTGGATGAGCCTTAACCTTCTAAAGAATAACATTCCTCAGAACAAACGTTGAACGGAATTTTCTTTTTTCCTTCCAGATTTACGCTGGAAGAGAGCGAATAAAGGAAGTGTACTGGCGAAGGAAATCTGGAATTAAAGAAAAGAAGCTGTTTAAAAATAAAAACCTTGAAATAAAAACAATGAATAGTTTTGGAGAATTATTTAAGATAACCACTTTTGGAGAATCCCATGGTAAAGCCATTGGAGTGACGATTGATGGGTGTCCGTCAGGATTAGAAATCGATGAAGCATTTATTCAAGAAGAGTTAGCCCGCCGTCGTCCAGGTCAGTCTGCTATTGTAACGCAACGGAAGGAGGCAGATAAAATGGAAATATTGAGTGGTGTTTTTGAAGGAAAATCAACGGGAACACCGCTAATGATGTTGATTATGAACAAAGATGCTCGCTCAAAGGATTATTCTCATATTGCCGAAAAATTCCGTCCTTCTCATGCAGATTTCACCTATCAGAAAAAATACGGGTTACGAGATTATCGAGGAGGTGGCCGAAGTTCAGCTCGAGAAACAGCTGCTAGGGTTGCTGCAGGAGCGATTGCAAAACTATTTTTAAAAGAACATGGAATAAAAATAACAGGTTATGTCAGTCAAGTAGGTAAAATACATTGTTCTTCAGATTATAAAAATTTAGATTTTAGCCAAATTGAAAATACAGCCATCCGATGTCCTGATCTTGCGGTGGCCGACCAAATGATTGATTTAATAAAAACGATCAAAAAACAAGGGGATACTATTGGGGGCATTGTTTCAGCCGTTATCCAAGGTTGCCCGATTGGATTGGGTGAACCTGTGTTTGATAAATTGCACGCGGCCCTTGGAAATGCGATGCTAGGAATCAATGCCTGTAAAGGTTTTGAATATGGCAGTGGGTTTGAGGGAGTCACCATGCGTGGTTCAGAACACAATGATATTTTTGAAAATAAAAATGGAAAAATAACCACTGCCACCAATTATAGCGGCGGTATCCAAGGAGGTATTTCGAACGGAATGGATATCTACTTTAGAGCTGCTTTTAAACCAGTCGCGACCATTATTCCAGCGCAAAAAAGCGTGAATACAAGTGGGGAAGCAACCACAGTCAGCGGAAAAGGTAGACATGATCCTTGTGTGGTGCCCCGCGCAGTACCGATTGTGGAGGCGATGGCGGCTTTGGTAATAGCGGATTTTTTGTTATTGCAAAGAAGGATGGGCTGATTTGCAGATGTTCCTTTTGAAAGTCCATTTTATTGCTTAGAGGATTAAAAGCATCCTAACTGATTGAATTTCGTAATTACTTAAAAAATGACTAATGAATAGAATATTACTCCTGATTACCTTAACTATCACTTTAACTCTTTGTGCCTGTAAAACCAAACCACCAGTCACAAGTTTTAGCTGTAATCTGGAAGGAGTGGAAGTTGTTTTATCTGAAATTTGTCAACCAAAAATGGATTGCTCTTTTATTGTTAAAAATAATAGTGCTATCAAGAGAGAATATTATAATGAAGTTCTCAATTCTGCAACTATAGAATCAGGGGATAAAATGGTCTTTGTAATGGATCGTAAATACCAGGATAATCCAATGATTGCCGATGATGAGTTTTCTGAAAAGCTATTTTTCCTCCTACCAAAAGGAAAAACTAGTTTTAAAATGGAAGGGAAAGACTTTGAAAAAGCAGAAATGGTTTTTGCTACCTTGGCTTACTCAAGAGATGGCGGTTATTATCCAGTTTTTGAAGGTTGTATGGAAGGGAAGTTAAAAGAGGACGGATTATGGTTAGTCCAAGGCAAAATAACGATTACCACTCGTACTCAACGAAAGATTGTAAAAGGAATACGAGCAAACTTTCAAATTGAGTAGTGCTATACGCGGCAGTAAATTGTTAATTCGTCAGGTACTACGCAATGCTAAGGTAAAACAAAAGTAGTGCGTATTGAAGGTTTTTAGCAGATGGGATAAACCCAGTGCCTGATACAGTAGGTACTTAAATTCCGCTTTAAGAAACCTAGTCTAGCATCTGAAGCAATACTTCAACCACTACCCAGTTAACGCCTCTTTTCTAAGCTTTTTGGACAACTTATCTCCTAAATAATTATCAATTAATCGACGAGTCAAATAGATTAAAGGCGTCAACAGAATTGCTACTATAAATTTGTAGGAATAATTAACCGTTCCTACTGCTAAAAAGAGACTCGTTTCCCATTGAGGAGGACCCAGTACAAAGGCAACATACAGAACAATAAAACTATCAAAAAACTGAGAAATCAGCGTGGAACCAGTAGCTCTTAACCAGATTTTCTTTTCTCCGGTGGCTTTGCGCAATTTCTCAAAAACCATCGCATCCAGTACTTGACCAATCAAAAAGGCCAATAAAGAAGCTACAATGATCCAAGATCCTTGCCCAAAGATGGTGGCATATGCCTTTTGCATATCAGGAACCCCTTGATCTGCAAAGTCCCCAATCCAAAAGTCTGCTGGTGCTAGGTAGATCGAACCAATAACAATCAAAAACGCATAACCAATCAATCCAGCAGTTAAATAGGACAATATCTTCACTACTTTTTTACCAAAATATTCATTAATAATATCCGTCGAAATAAAAACGACCGGCCAAATCAATACCCCAGCAGATAACATTAAGGAACCTTGATGACCGAATAAATTCCAATCAAGCGAATTAATTCCGATAGTATCTTCAAATGCAAATACTTTTACACCAATAAACTCAGCAATCAGCGCATTCGTAACAAAAAAGCCGGCAAGTAATACGAGAAGTTTTACTGGTTTTTTGAGGATTAGTCTTTTCATAAGTATAAAATGTCTTTAAGATGCTATTATGTTTGGAATTTTATAAGGCTTTTTTTGATTAACCTTTCTAAATTTAATCTTAGAATTTCAAAGTAAAGAATAAAATTACCATTATATTTGTTCTCTGGTTCAGTGTGCCAAATGAAACCTCTAATTTTTAATAACACACACTGTATTTTATTCACTGAAAAGACTTATGGCAAAGATTTCGATCAACTTAAAGGATGGAACCGCGAAAAAAGAAGAACCCCTAATCGTCGGAATCGATCTAGGAACAACTAACAGTTTAGTTGCCTATATGCAAGAAGGAACTCCAACTGCCATAAAAGGAGCAAACAATAAACATACTTTAGTTCCCTCCATCATTCATTTCTTACCAAATGGAGAGAAATTAGTTGGAAATGATGCCAAAGAAAAGCTCCGTACCGATCCAGCCAACACCATATACTCTGTCAAACGCTTAATGGGAAAATCCTATCAGGACCTCTCCACCGTCTCCGAATATTTAGGATACGAAATTATGGATGATGATACGGAAAGTCTGGTAAAAATCAGGGTAAAAGACAATTTTTATACTCCAGTCGAATTATCTGCCAATATTCTTTCTGCACTTAAATCTAGAATAGAAAAAGAACTCAATCAAATTGTTAGTAAAGCCGTCATTACTGTTCCTGCTTATTTCAATGATGCACAACGGCAAGCAACCCGTGATGCTGGGAAACTCGCTGGATTAGATGTTTTACGAATTGTCAATGAACCAACCGCAGCTAGTTTGGCTTATGGACTTGGCCTAGCGGAGGAAACCTCTAAACTAATCGCAGTTTATGACTTAGGAGGCGGAACTTTTGATATTTCTATCCTACAAATTCAAGATGGAATCTTTGAGGTATTATCTACCAATGGAGATACTTTCTTAGGAGGAGATGATATTGATCGATTATTAATTGATTATTGGTTAAAAATCAATGGAAAAGACCATAAAGAATTTATTAATAATAAGAAAAAAGGCCAAGCATTACGACTTTTAGCCGAAAAGGCAAAAAAGGTTTTATCTTCTGAATTGTTATTTAAAGAACAATACGAAGGAATGAACTGCCAAATAGCAAGAGAAGTTTTTGATAAATTGATCGAACCATTGGTTAATCGAACATTAGAAAGCTGTAAGACTGCGCTAGCAGATGCAGGAAAATCAGTAACTGATATTGAACATGTGGTGATGGTCGGTGGAAGCACACGAGTTCCTTATGTCAAAACTGCTGTTAGCACTTATTTTGGACAACCACTTTTTGATAGCCTTAACCCCGATGAAGTAGTGGCTTTAGGTGCGGCTATTCAAGCAGATATTTTAGCTGGAAATCAAAAAGGAATGTTATTGCTAGATATCACTCCACTCTCTCTCGGCATCGAAACCGTAGGTGGGTTAATGGATGCTATTATTCCTAGAAATTCGAAAGTACCTTCCCGTGCCGCTCGGCAATACACTACCTCAGTAGATGGACAAGTAAACCTAAAAGTAGCAGTCTATCAAGGAGAACGGGATCAAATTGCTGATAATCGAAAACTGGGTGAATTTACCTTAAAAGGTATTCCTCCAATGCCTGCTGGTCTACCTAAAATAGAAATCATCTTTGCCATTGATGCGGATGGAATCTTGAAAGTTACCGCCAAAGAGTTAAGATCTGGTGTCGCTCAAGAGATTGAAATAAGATCTCAATACGGAATTAGTGAAGAAGATATGGCTAGAATGTTAATGGATAGTATTACCAATGCGGAGGCTGATCTTAAAATTCGTTCTCTACTAGAAGCCCGAAATGAAGCAAATAATGTGGTTTTGGCTACTCAAAAATTTCTCGTACAAAACGATCATATTTTATCTGACGAAGAAAAGAAAAAGACCATCCAATTCTCTAATTTACTCCAAGAAACAGTTAAAGGAGAAGATAAGGATTTGATCAATAAAGCCATGGCTGATTTGAAC
>JALZUU010000761.1 GCA_023300665.1 Saprospiraceae bacterium
TTAGAGGAAATTCATAAATTATTCAACGATTCAACGATTCAACGATTCAACGATTCAACGATTCAACGATTCAACGATTCAACGATTCAACGATTCAACAATCCCCTCATATTTTTCGATCCATCGTCCTAATAATTTCTTTTTTACCAACTGAATTTCCGTTGTTTTCTAATAAAATATTATCATTTGGAACAGCAATTGGAGGAATATTTTTAAAGGCAATTGAAAAACCACCACTGCTGGTTCGAATAATAACAACATGACTAGGAAATTCGATGGCTTCATTGTGAAATACTGCCTGATTACCTTTGAAGGATTGTAGTTCATAAGCTACTTTTTTACCAGCAGATTGGGTGACGGCTTCAAAATAAATTTTATTATCCCTTTCCATTAAAGCCATTTCTTCTGTAAAAATAGATTGGTTATTTACATGGGTAAAACTACCTGTACCTTTAAAATATCCAGGAGCAACAGACTGCCATGTTTCCGTTGAACTACCATTTTTATTAGTTGATTTCCAATCCCCTAAAATCCAATCAAAATTCTTCATAGTAATGATATAACTACCACCGCTATGAGCAGTTTTAGTAGTAATCATTTGCCCTTCATTAAGTGATTGAGCGACTAGTTTTTTGTGGTAGCCACCTTCTTTGATTACCCCTCTTGGATTGGCGTTTATTTTACGTTGGTATTCCGCCATTTGTGGGGAAGAGATCGTTTCGTTGGAGGCCAATAAAGGAAGATCTTCCACTTGACGAGGTGTTGCGATACGTTCTGTTTTGGCGATAGGATTGCTGGTTTTTAAAATCGTTTGACTGATTACAAAAACCAATCCGACCAAAAGCAGAACAGAGGCGGCAACGGACATAATTCCCATTCCTGGAAGGGTACGTTGCCGTGCTACAGGGCGTTCTTGTTTATCCAGACGCGCCTCGAGTTTTGTCCAAGCGTCGCCGGAAGGTTCAGAATTTATCTTTCGGGCATTGCGACCAAAATTTTCAAAAATTGGATCTTTGTTTTCCATTTTTTACCTTTAGTGTTTACTCCGTATTATTGCGAAGATTTAGGTTGATGATTAATTATTAAACTTTTCATTCTTTTCTTTGCCAAAATCAATTGTGATTTACTAGTATTGATACTGATGCCTAATTCTTCTGCAATTTCTCGGTGTTTATAACCCTCGACTACATATAAATTAAAAACCGTTCGATAACCGGTAGGAAGCTGATCGAGCAAAGCCATAATTTCTTGTGCTGCTAGGTCATCTTCAACACTTACATTTGAAGTCAATTCAAGATTATCAATTTCTTTGGCAAATTTAAGTTCGTTGCGTTTTCTTAAAAACATCAAAGATTGGTTAACGATAATTCTGCGAATCCAGCCTTCAAAACTCCCTGCTCCACGAAAATCATCAATCTTTGTCAATACCTTAAACATTCCATCAATCAGAACATCTTCTGCTTCCTGATGGTCCTTCACATAACGCTTACAGATACCATACATCTTGGCCGAATAACGGTCAAAAAGATGCTTCTGCGCTTTACGATCCCGACGCTGACAAGCGGCAATGAGTTCTTTTTCTGTCACAAAATTAGTTTTCGATTGATAAAATGATAAGATCTTATTTCAGTCTTATATACTCTTTAGATGATGATTAAGGTTCCTTTTGGTGTGCAGTTAGTAAAAAAAAACGATTTTTAGGAAAAAATAGCTATAAAATCAGGGTTTTTAATAAAAAAATGAAATCTTTGGGCCTGTTCTAACCACTACCAAAATTTTTTCACTTTGCCTTTTTTATTATGGAATTAAAAAATGATCAATATCAAATTACTGGTGGTGTCAATCCCCTAGATTTGGTAGCCCAACATGGTTGTCCACTATATGTCTATGACACCGCAATTATGGATCGACAGTATCAACAATTATTTGGTGCTTTTTCAGTACCCAAGCTGAAATTAAATTATGCTTGTAAAGCATTGACGAATATCAATGTTTTAAAATATTTTAAATCCCTAGGATCTGGATTGGACACCGTTTCTATTCAAGAAGTCTGGATGGGTTTAAAGGCAGGTTTTGCGCCTGAAGATATTATTTATACCCCAAATTGTGTTTCGATGGAAGAAATCGGGATGGCAGTTAAAGAAGGAGTAAAAATAAATATTGATAATACCAGTATTTTAGAAGAATTTGGTCAGATCTTTCCAGATGTGCCGGTTTGTATCCGAATCAACCCGCATATCATGGCAGGTGGCTCTTCCAAAATTTCTGTTGGACATATAGATTCTAAATTTGGTATTTCTGTTCATCAGATTCCTTTGGTGCATCGGTTGGTAAAAGCTACTGGATTAAAAGTAGAAGGAATTCATATGCACACTGGATCTGATATTTTAGATGCTCGAGTGTTTTTGCAAGGAGCTGAAATCCTATTTCAGGTGGCACAAGACTTTGAAGACCTCGATTATATTGATTTTGGTTCTGGATTTAAAGTGCCTTACAAAGAAGGAGGAATTTCAACGGATATTGAAGATTTAGGAGAAAAACTATCTGAACGATTTAATAATTTCACCAAAAAATATGGACGAGAACTCACGTTGATGTTTGAACCAGGTAAATTTTTGGTAAGCCAATCTGGGTACTTTTTTGTAAAAGTAAATGTTGTCAAGCAAACCACCTCAACTGTTTTTGCAGGTGTTGATTCTGGTCTAAATCATTTGATTCGTCCGATGTTTTATGATGCTTATCATGAAATTATTAATGTTACCAGACCTACGGGTAAACAACGAATTTATACCGTAGTCGGATATATTTGTGAAACGGATACTTTTGGTGTAAATCGTCGATTAACGGAAGTACAGGAAGGAGATGTTTTGTGTTTTAAAAATGCAGGAGCCTATTGTTCGATGATGGCAAGTAATTATAATTCTCGTTATCGTCCGGCTGAAGTAATGGTTCATAATGGCACTGCGCATTTGATTCGACAAAGAGATAATTTTGAAGATTTAATGAGTAAACAAGTGAATCTAAATATTTTTGAACCTTTAAAAGTAAAATAAATGATACGCTTCTTAATTTTAGTGATTAGTAGTTTATTAGTTTTTGGCGCTTGTAAATCCAAGCCTCAAGTGACGGATAATATTTCGAAAACAGAGCAACCTCAAAAGGAAATTGAGCAGACAAAGTCACCTAGAAATGATGCAGTCAACCTCATCGGATTCAAAGACAGTAAGGCCGTTACAGCTAATGGAAAATTAGTCGATATTCCCGGATTAACCGATGAAAAGCAAAGCACCTATTTTCTAGTTCGTCACGCTGAAAAAACAAAAGAAAAGAATCCTGGATTGACAGAGGCTGGAATGGCACGCGCAGCAAAATTAGCGGCTTTATTAGACGGTCTAAAGATTGATCAGATTATGAGTACGGATTATAGACGAACACAGGAAACTGCGGCTCCATTAGCTAAGGCTAAAAAACTATCTGTACAATCTTATGATCCAAAAATGCAAAAGGACTTATTTACGGATCTTACCGTTTTTAATAAACAAAATGTCTTGGTCGTTGGTCATTCTAATACCATTCCGAAGTTAGCTAACATATTGATTGGAAAGGAAGTGATTGCTGAATATGATCACGAAGATTATTCTCAATTGCTAATCATTTCTATCAGTCAGCCTGGGATTGCTACTTATGAAAGATTTGAATTTTGAATTTTGAATTTTATGCTTTTTGCTACTGGCTAGGGTGTTCAATTAACGAAAAAAATAAGCTAATTTATTCATGTAAGTTTTTCCAAAGATTCCGACATATTCTTTTTCTTTTCTGTTCATTTTTTTGGCAGGCAAAAAACGAAACCTGCCTACGTTCCGCAGGAAGGCAGGCAAAAAATCTGCCGCCTATAGTATTTTTCGAATTCGGCACGTCTAATAAAATATCAAAACGGATAAACTCGCTTTAGTATTATTTTTTCATTTTTAAAGTAATGATTATCAATCATTTATTTTTTAATTGACCTTTGTTTAGCTCATACAGTATCCGTTTTAAGACATTTTATTAATGCACCGAATGGAAAAAAACTTAAGGTCGGACCATTGATCAAAATAAGAACCTTTTCGTTCATTAACTAAAAATTTACACCTGTTTATTTTCTTCAAAGATTGATTTTAATATCAAAATTGGTAGAAAAAAAATACTTTCATAGGCTAGATTAAACACTTTTACTACTGGTTTCTTGCTGTACTTAGTCGTGATTGAAGAGCACAAGAAGAAAGAAGCAAAATTGAATCTCACCTGTATTATATAATCGCTGATTTACTAAAAAAATGAATAACGAACCAGGAATGTCCTTGTTACCGCAATGGCCGATTTATCTCTTAACAGGTCTGGCTGTGGTGATTATGGCAGTGAGTGGATACGCAGAACTAGCGGATCCTGCCTTATTGGAATATCTAGTTTTGGAAGATGGTGTTTTAGAAAATCTTACCGCGATACTTTTGTTGTTGGGAGGAGGATTTGTTTTTTATCGTTTTTTTAAAAATAAAAAAGATAAAGGGATTTGGTGGAAAGTATTCCACGTGGTTTTTGGATTAACGCTTTGGTTTGGTTTTGCGGAAGAGATATCTTGGGGACAACGAATCATTGGGTTTGACACACCTGTTTTTTTTCAAAAACACAATAAGCAGTATGAAGTTGGTATTCATAATTTAACCTATGGAGAATTTAGTGTGAATCGCTGGATTTTTTCATTTGGATTATCGATTGGTATTGGTGTTTATTATTTGTTTTTTAAAATATTAAACGAAAGAGTAAAGTGGATCGGGAATTTGACCAAAGAACTCGGTGCTCCTATCCCAAAGTGGAATCAAACCTTGATCTTACTTGCCAGTACGATCTTAATCCTATTTCTCAATCATGATAGAAAATGGGAAATCTTCGAATGTATTTTTGTATTGGTTTTTATGTTGACGCTTTATGAATCAGAGGAGGGTTAGTGGGTGAAATACTATTAGGTAGAGTGTTTAATTAACGGAAAACAACCAGATTTATTCATGTAAGTTTTTCCAAAAAAATCGACATTTTCTTTTTTTTAATTCATTTTTTTGGCAGAAAAAAAACGAAACCTGCCTGCGTTCCTCAGGAAGACAGGCAAAAAATCTGCCGCCTGTAGTATTTTTTGAATTCGGTACTTCTAATAAAATATCAAAACGGATAAACTCGCTTTAGTATTATTTTTTTATTTCTAAAGAGTTATTTATCAATCATTTATTTTTTAATTGAGATTTGATTAGCTCAGACACTATCCGTTTTAAGACATTTTATTAATGCACCGAATGGAAAAAAACTAAAGGTCGGACCATTGATCGCAACAAGAACCTTTTTTTATTAACTAAATTTTTACACCTAGACCTGCCTTGTCTTTAGAATTCAATTTTTAAACAGCTTTACTTCATTCCTATCATGACCATAGCCGATCTTAAAAATAAAAACTTAATTCTCCTCGAATGTATCTCCGGTAGCAAGGCCTATGGGTTAGATACTCCGACTTCGGATACGGATATTCGAGGTGTTTTTTATTTGCCACGAGATCAGTATTATGGATTGAATTATATACCGCAAGTAGCGGATGCAACCAACGATACGGTTTATTACGAGCTTGGAAGATTTATTGAATTATTGGGTAAGAACAATCCGAATATTTTAGAATTACTAGCGACCTCAGCTGATAAGACTTTAATACGTCATCCGATTATGGATCAGATTAAACCTGAGCTATTTTTATCTAAAAAGTGCAAAGATGCTTTTGGTGGTTATGCCTTTACACAGATTAAAAAAGCGACTGGATTGAATAAAAAGATTATGAATCCGATGGGGGAGCGAAAGAAAACGGTGCTGGAATTTTGTTATCTACTACGAGATCAAGGATCAATCGCTTTACCATTATGGTTGAAAGAGACGGGACGTAAACAAGAAAATATTGGCTTGGTGAGTATCCCACATTTTCGAGATACCTTTGGTTTGTATTATGATAAAGATGGGACCAAAAACTATGCAGGAGTCATGAAAAAAGAAACGGCGTCGACGGTTCTTTTGAGCAGCATTCCAAAGCAGGAGGTGCCTATCAATCATCTTCATTTTAATCAAGATGGCTATACCAAATATTGTAAAGATTATAAAGAATATTGGGCTTGGGTCGAAAAACGGAATGAGGCACGATATCAAAACACGATAGAATCAGGAAAAAACTATGACGCCAAGAATATGATGCATACCTTTCGACTCTTAGATATGGCGATTGAGATCTTAAGAGATGGTAAAATCCTCGTTGAGCGACCTAATCGGGCGGAGTTGCTAAGTATTCGTAGAGGAGAATGGCAATATGAGGATTTAATTAAAAAAGCAGAAGAGAAGATGGCAATGGTAGAGCGAGTATATAAGGATAGTATTTTGCCTGAAGCACCCGATAGCCGTAGAGTAGAAGCATTGTTAATACAGCTAAGAGAGGTTTTGTACCAAGATTAATAAAGCTGGTTGAATCAACAATTCATAGATAAAAATATTTGATCTGTTAATGCTGTTTATTTTTTTAAAAAATAGTTACGATCTATACTTTTTAGTACAAAAAAAGATACCTTTGTAGTATCTCACCGAATATTTGACTACACAACCATCTAGAACCCCTGAATTATTTCTTGCTTTTGATCAAGTGAATTAGAATTATTCTTAAATTAACCAAATTTAAGGCTGATCTTCTTTAAGAAATTTTCAAGACCTAAAAAAATATATATAACCTATTTAAACATTTTAACCAAAAATTATATTATGAAAAAGATTTTACTATTGTTTATTGCT
>JALZUU010000762.1 GCA_023300665.1 Saprospiraceae bacterium
TTTGCACTTTGGAAAGAAGGTCTCGTTCGTACCGTTATGGAATTGGAAAATTGTAATGCGGAGGCGGCTAAATCTATCATCCAAAAGGCAGAAGAAACGGCTACCTCCACACAGTCATTTTATCAATATTTACAAGAAAAAATTCAAGCGCAGATTTTAGTAGATAAATCTCCTTCCTATGCATTGGATTTGGATATTCTAGAAAAAGCAGAAAGCGATTTTGAGCATCCTATTTTTATTCAATTGGTTCGACATCCGTATGCAATGGTTCGTTCTTTTGAAAAAATGCGGATGTCGCAAGTCATGTATTTAGAAGATCATGATTTTGAACCCAGACAATTGGGGGAACTCATCTGGACGGAATCGCATCGAGTTATTAATACGTTTTTTGATAAAGTGCCAGATCATCGAAAGTTCCGAATTAGTTATGAAGATTTAGTAACGGACCCTCAAGGAGTCATGGAAGATTTTTGTAAAAAAACAGGAATTCCATTTGATGAAAATCTGATTCGTCCTTATCAAGATCTTGATCAAAAAATGACCGATGGAATCTATGGTGATTCCAAACCGATGGGGGATATTAATTTATTAGAACATGGTAAAATAAAATCAGACCTAGCTCGGAAAAGTGAGGCAGTGTTGAATGATAATTTCCTCAGTGAGGCCACTTGGAAAACCGCGCAGCAATTGGGCTATCAAAATCCTTCGGAAATAGAAGGTAATAAAAATAATAGGCTAGAAGATCCTTCGGACGACAGCATTGCCATTATCGGTATGGCGGTTCGTTTGCCAGGCGCAAAAAACATTTCAGAATTTTGGGATAACCTAAAAGAAGGACGAGATGTTAGTAAGTTGTTTACAAATGAAGAATTAGCCGCTTCGGGTATTTCTGCTGAAGTATTTAACGATCCGGATTATGTGCGTCGTGGAATGTCTTTGGAAGATGCGGATTGTTTTGATGCAACATTTTTTGGTTACCATCCCAAAGAAGCTGCCTTAATGGATCCACAACATCGGATTTATTTACAAACCGCCTATGCTGCTTTACAAGATGCGGGAATTGATCCTGAAACTAACGAAAAACGGATTGGTGTTTTTGGAGGTACCGCTAGAAATACCTATTTGGTCAACAATGTAATTACCCATCCAAACTATTTTAAGTCTGTCGATGATTTTCAATTAGGCATTACCTTAGAAAAAGACTTTCCGGCTACCCGAGTTGCTTATAAACTAAACCTTAGAGGACCTGCCATTAATATTCAGACGGCTTGCTCCAGCAGTGGAGTAGCGTTGCATCTTGCGTGTCAAAGTATTCGCAATGGAGATTGTGATATTGCGATTGTAGGTGGGGGTAGAATTCAACCTCCCTTTGCGGGACATTTGCACAAAGAAGGACATGCACTTTCTCCCGATGGTTACTGTCGAACCTTCGATGCAGATGCGAACGGAATGGTACGAGGGAATGGAATGAGTTTTATTGTGATTAAAAAATTAACAGAAGCCATTGCGGATCAAAAACAAGTACATGGTTTGATTCGATCTTCTGCGATCAATAATGATGGACAAGATAAAATTGGTTTTACCGCTCCAGGAATTGCAGGACAATCTACCGCGATTATGGATGCTTATCGACGTGGAGAAATTGATCCGAGCACCGTTAGTTATATCGAGTGTCACGGAACAGGAACGCCTATCGGTGATCCAGTAGAGCTAGCAGGATTAACGGCGGCCTTCAAATCATTTACTGATAAAAAACAATTTTGTGCGATTGGATCGGTTAAAACCAATGTTGGACACCTAGATGCTGGAGCTTGTGTTACAGGGATTATTAAAACAATATTGGCGATGAAGCACGAACAGCTTCCTGCGTCTTTGCATTTTAATAAACCCAATCCTCAAATCAATTTTAAGGATAGCCCTTTTTATGTAAATGCTAAATTAACGGATTGGAAACGTGGAGCGAATCCTCGTCGAGCAGGTGTTAGTTCTTTTGGATTAGGAGGGACCAATGCACATATTGTATTGGAAGAAGCACCCGTAATTAAACAAAATGAAAGAGCAAGGTCTCAGCATTTAATTACCCTTTCGGCTAAAACACCTGAAGCTTTATCAGAAATAGAAACAGATCTATTAGTATTCTTAAAAGAAAATCCAACAGTTGCTCCGGGACGTATGGCAGCTACTTTACAATTAGGACGCTCTGATTTTAAATATCGAACGAGTCTAGTTGGTAAATCGGTAAAAGACCTGACAAATATATTGGAGCAAAGAGATCTTACCCAACTTTTTTCAGCGAGCGTAAAAGCACCAAAAAAGGTGGTTTTTATGTTTCCAGGAGGCGGATCGCAGCATACAAATATGGGAAAGGATTTGTATCGAGAAGAAGCGGTTTTTCGACAAACAGTTAATGAGTGTTTGGCTTTATTAAAAAATAAATACCAACTTGATCTAAAAAATAATCTCTATCCCGATCACGACCGACTCGAACCGATCTTGGATCCACTCGTAGGAATTACCTTATTGTTTACGGTAGAATATGCGACGGCAAAATTACTGATGTCTTGGGGAATTCAGCCAGCGGCTATGATTGGTCATAGTCTGGGAGAATATACGGCGGCCACCTTATCTGGATTGATGAGTTTGGAAGCGGCGATGGGAATGGTCGCAACGAGAGGAAAATTATTTTTGGAATTAGAAGAGGGAGGAATGCTCAGCATTGGAATGACTCCAGAAGAACTAAGCCCTTACTTGACAAAAGAAATTGATTACGCGGCAATTAATAAACCAAATCAAGTAGTTGTTTCGGGTAGTGTTTCGGCCATAGATAAACTTAAAGCAAAACTAACAGCCGATGAAATTCATGCTACTCGGCCAAAGATAAAAGTAGCGGCACACTCCCAAATGATTGATCCAATTTTACCTGCTTTTGAAAAACATTTAAAGACGGTAGCGTTTGGTGAATTAACCATTCCAGTGATATCAAATGTTTGTGGTCATTGGATGAAATCTAGCGAAGCTGCACAGCCAGAATATTGGCTTAGTCATCTACGACAAACAGTTAAATTTTCAGATGGTATTCGACAGGTACTGTCTATGGAAAATACAATTTTATTAGAAGTTGGTCCTGGACAAACACTCAGTACTTTTGCACGTCAGCATCCAGACCGAAATCTAGAAACGCCTATTTTTGCGAGTTTAAAACACCCCAAAGAAACGATTAATGATCAGGCTTTTTTACTAAAAAATATTGGACGACTTTGGTTGTCTGGTCTAACGATTAATTGGAAATCTTTTAATCAATATTATCCCCTATCTCGAATTTCCCTACCTACATATCCTTTTGCAAAACAGCGCCATTGGATAGAAGCAAAACAGCTCCCTGGTACCCAAGAGACATTGTCTTACGAGAATCAAAATATCGTAAAACCTCCTATGACTCATTTTATCAATCAAAAGAACGAGCCGCAGATGGAACGTAAAGACTTATTATCAGAAAAAATAAAAAATATATTTCATGACCTGAGTGGTATTCCTACTCAGCAAATGGATGTGTACGCGAGCTTTTTAGAGCTTGGTTTTGATTCCTTGTTTTTAACACAAGCTACTTCAAAAATAAAAAAGGAATTTAAAATAAAATTAAGCTTTAGACAACTTTTTGAAGAAGCACCAAACATTGATGCGCTCACAAAATACGTAGACAATAAACTAGCACCGGATGCATTGCAAGATGAATTGAACCAAAAAAATGCTGCTTTGATTCCGCCTAAATCGGAAGCTACTAAAACGCAAACCAGTTCTACTGCGCCAATGGTGCAACCGCTCAACCTTCCTGCTATTACTCCACTAGCATCCAATGCAACAACAGCTGGAATAGAGGCTTTAATACAGCAACAGTTAAATCTGATGCAACAACAATTAGCGCTCTTGTCTGGACAAAATGCAGCCGTACCAACTGCAGGAATTTCTGCTACACCGACTACGCCAATAGCTTCAGAACCTACTACAGGAATCATAAAAAAGACAGAAGTTATTCCTGGAACTAAAGTCGTAAAAGCGGTTAAAAAAGAAAAGTCAGAAGGGATCGCTTTTGGTCCTTGGGCACCTTTAGATAAACGTTCTAGAGCAGATCTTACCGAGCGAGAAATAAAATATTTGGATGAACTCATTCATAGTTATACCACAAAAACAAAAGGCTCTCAACAACTGACCAATCGTCAGCGACCTTATCTAGCTGATCCACGAGCGATTAGTGGTTTTACTACGCTTTGGAAAGATATGATTTATCAAATTGCGGTGGAGCGTTCCAAGGGAGCTAAGCTTTGGGATATAGATGGAAATGAATATGTTGATTATCGGAGTTCTTTTGGAATTAGCTTATTTGGTCATACACCAGATTTTATTCAACAGGCGATAGCAGCGCAATTAGAAAAAGGAATTGAATTAGGCGTTTTAACACCGTTAGCGGAAA
Source organism: Saprospiraceae bacterium (assembly GCA_023300665.1). Classification (GTDB taxonomy): domain Bacteria; phylum Bacteroidota; class Bacteroidia; order Chitinophagales; family Saprospiraceae; genus JALZUU01. The sequence goes on from JALZUU010000762.1 coordinate 4,469, forward strand.
AAGTAGCAAAATTATTGTGTGAACTAACTGGCTGTGAAAGAGCTACGTTAGTGAATACCGGATCGGAATCAATTTCTGCTGCAATTCGAGTAGCTCGAACGGTGACAGATAAGGAACGATTGATTGTTTTTAGTGGAGATTATCATGGGATCATTGATGAGATGTTGGTAAAAGGAATTAATCGAAATGGTAAAGTTGTCCCTGTGCCGATTGCACCAGGTATTCCACAATGGGCCGTTGATCAAGTGATTGTTTTAGATTATGATGATCCGGAAGTATTGGATAAAATTCGTGCACATGCGGATGAAGTAGCGGCAGTAATTATTGAACCTGTTCAGCCCAATAATCCACATATGCAAAGAGGACCACTCTTTCACGAAATCCGAAAACTTTGTACGGAACATGAAATGGCGATGATCTTCGATGAAATGATTACAGGTTTTAGACTAGGGCCGGGTGGTGCACAAGAATGGTTTGATATTGAAGTAGATATTGTTGCTTATGGTAAAATTTTATCAGGCGGATTACCGATGGCTGCAGTAGCCGGGAAACGTAAATATATGGATGCCTTTGATGGTGGTGCTTGGAATTATGGAGATGATTCTGTTCCAGAAGTAGGCGTTACTTTTTTTGGTGGAACTTTTGTAAAACATCCTTTGAGTTTGGCTGCTGCTCATGCAGCATTGCTTGAGATTGAGCGAGGAGGTCAACCGATGTATGATGAACTAAATGCTAAATCTGCTCGTTTTGCAGAACGATTAAGAGCGTTGTTTTTAGAAACAAAAGTTCCTTTACAAGTACTTAGTTGCGCATCTATTGTTACGATTAAATTATTACAAAAAAATCCATTAGGAAAATTGTTCTTCTTTTATTTACGAATGAAAGGAGTGCATTTGATGGAAAAGGCTGGACTGATTTCTACGGCTCATACACAAGAAGATTTAGATTTTACTTACGATGTTATTTTGGAGGCAATCAGAGAAATGCAAACTGCAGGATTTTTTCCATTGACCGTTGAAGAAGATGCACCAGATACAAGTGTAATTATTTATCCACCTAATAAAAGTCCACACAGAATAAATTCGGTAAAAAATTCGGATGTACGGATAAATGAAAAAAAAAAGCTACCGTTAACAGAAGGTCAAAAAGAGGTTTGGGTTGAACAAAGATTGAGTGACGGAGCTGCGGCAGCTTATAATTTAAGTAGTAATGTTCGATTGGCTGGAACTTTAGAAGTTAGAAACCTACAAACTGCGCTGACTTTATTGGTGGAACGACACGAGGCACTTCGATCTACTTATGATCCTGATACCACCACTTTGATCGTACACCCAAAAGTTGAACAAGCTTTTCCGTTGATTGACTTATCGGATTTGTCAGTAGTAGAAAAAGAACAGGCTTTTCAATCCTATCTAGATATTGAGTCGGAACAACCAATGGATATTTTTTCAGGCCCCTTGTTCCGAGCGACGATTATTCGATTGGCTCCCAATCTTCACCACTTACTAATGACGGCTCATCACGGTGTTGCGGATGGTTATTCCTGTGGCGTACTTGTGAACGATCTTGCTGAGTTATACGGACAAGTTGCAAATGGAAAAATCCCCAACTTGCCAGTTCCAAAACAGATCAGTGATTACTTGGCGGAACAAGATGTTTACCGAACGAGCGAAGAATATCAAGAAGCTGAAACCTATTGGCTAGAACAATTTTCGGAAGATATTCCAGTCCTAGATTTTCCAACAGATCGTTTGCGGCCTGCACAAAAAACCTACGGGGCAAGTTGTGAAAAAATTAGTATTGATAACGAACTATTCGGCCAACTCAAACAATTGTCTATCCAAGAAGGAACAACCCTATTTGTGACGATGTACACGGCCTTTCATACTTTTATTCATCGCCTTTCCGGACAATCTGATTTTGTATTAGGAATGGTGGCTGCTGGTCAGTCCAATCCCGGAAATGAAGATCTGATTACCCATGCGGTAAATTTGTTGCCAGTTCGTGTTAAGGTAACAGAAGGTATTGATTTTTCTACCCATCTTAAAACCACTAGAGGTAAAATTTTGGATGCGTTCGAACATCAGAATTACACGCTAGGTTCTCTTGTGAAAAAATTAAACTTACCGCGGGATCTTAGTCGCCAACCGATCATTTCTATTCTTTTTAATATGGATAGTGCGATGGGAGATTTGAAATTTGGAGCGTTAGAAACGGAGATGAATCCTATTGTCAGAAACTATGAAACCTTTGATATTTTTATCAATGTAAAACCGACGGCGAGCGGAGTTGATTTTGAATGGATTTATAATAAAGATCTTTTTGATGCAGAAACCATTAAGCGAAGATTAGCTTCTTTCCGGTTATTATTAGAAAATATTGTTGCGCAACCTAAATTGCCAATTTCAAAAATTAATTTATTACCAGAAGGAGAGAAAAATACCATTTTAAATTGGGCAAAAAATCAGAGCCCTTATGCTGATCAAGAAACGATTACCAGTCTTTTCGAAGCACAGACTTTAAAGACGCCCAATGCGATTGCGGTAGAAAGTCAAGATGTAAAAATGACCTATCAGCAATTAAATGAAGATGCCAATCATCTAGCGCATCACCTGCAACGAGCGGGTGTGAAGAAAGGAGATTTTGTGGGTGTTTTTGTTAATCGTTCCGTTGAATTGTTGATAAGTTTGTTGGCAACTTTAAAAGCAGGAGGAATTTACGTTCCGCTTGATCCAGCCAATCCAAAAGATCGATTGGCGGTTATTCTAGAAGATGCGCAAGCAGAAATTTTATTGACAGCCGATGAAATGCTAACGCAAGTTCCAGAAGGAAATCATAAAGTCATTACGCTAGAATCCGTTTATAAAGAACATAAAAATGGAACGGTAAGAAATTTAAAGGTTGGTTTAGCATCGAATGATCTAGCTTATATTATTTATACTTCTGGTTCTACTGGAAAACCAAAAGGAATTCTCATTCCACATACGGCCGTGGTGGATCATCATTATGCGATGATGGAAGCAGCCGATCTAACGGCGGAAGATATTACATTAAGTGTTGCCTCTGTTTCATTTGATCCATCCGTACAAGATTTTTTCTTACCACTTTTTATCGGAGGTAAAGTAGTGATTGCAAGTAATGAAGAAGTAGTAGATGGATTTTTATTAAAACAACGATTAGATAAATCTGGAATAACTTTTATGCAGGCGACTCCATCTACTTGGCGAATGTTGATGACTGCTGGATGGCATGGACATTCTCAGATGCGAATCATGAGTATTGGAGAGGCATTGACCAAAGAGTTGGCGCAACAATTAATTGCTCGTGGAAAAGATTTATATAATGCTTATGGTCCTTCGGAAACGACTATTTACACGACCGTCAAAAAACTAACAGGTGATCGACTGGCGACACGAATGGATACGGGGTATGAAACCATTGGATACCCGATGAAAAATGCGCAAGTGTATATTCTTGATCCTCAACAAAATCCGGTTCCGATAGGAGTGCCGGGTGAAGTATATGTTGGTGGAGTAGGGGTAGCACCGAGTGGTTATTATAAAAGACCTACGTTAAATCAAGAAAAATTTGTGGCCAATCCGTTGAATGAAAAGGAGATGGTTTATCGAACTGGAGACATTGCTCGTTGGTTGCCGGATGGAGATATTGATTTTATCGGTCGGGTAGATCATCAGGTAAAAGTCAGAGGTTTTAGAATTGAACTAGGAGAGATAGAATCTTTGTTATCAGAATATTCTGGGGTGCAACAGAACGTGGTAGTGGTACGAGAAGATCAAGTTGATAATAAACGCATTGTCGCTTATTTGATTATGGACGGAGATTTAAAGCAAGGAGAGTTACGGAGATATTTAAAAGAAAAATTACCAGATTATATGGTACCGTCTGCTTTTGTACAGATGGATAAATTTCCGTTGACGGGAACCTTAAAAATTAATCGGAAACAGTTGCCTGTTCCTGATTACTCAAGAGATGAAACGTTGAGTGGTTTTGTGGCACCACAAACGGAAGCAGAAAAAAGGCTAAAAAATATTTGGTCAAAATCTTTAGGTATTGATGAAATAGGAATTCATGATAACTTTTTTGAGTTGGGAGGACATTCGTTGATTGCGGTAAGTATGATGGCGGAGATTGAAAAACAATTTGATCGGACGTTGCCTTTATCGAAGTTGATGGAAAATTCTACGATTCATAGTTTGGCTGGATTGCTAGAGAAAGATAAAGTGGATATGGAATTTCAGGCGTTGGTTGCTATTCAACCAAAAGGATCGAAGGTGCCGATTTATTTGGTTCATGGAGCGGGTTTACATGTATTCCTTTTTCAGGCGCTTAAAAAATATATGGACGAAGATCAACCTGTTTATGGAATTCAAGCCTTGGGATTACAAAATGATATTGATCCTTTAGAATCCATAGAAGAAATGGCAGCCTACTATATTAGCGAAATTCTTGAGCAGAATCCAGAAGGTCCTTATGCTTTAGCAGGTTATTCATTTGGTGGGTTGATTGTATTTGAGATGGCGCAGCAGTTGCGAGCGATGGGTAAGGAAGTTTCCATGTTGGGAATGTTAGATACCGTAATTCGTGGTCATCTAGCGGATCCATCAGCTCCTTCTGAAAGTAAGGGTGGTTTATTACGATCGAGTAAAAAAATTGCTTGGAATATAGGATTACTGGCACGTGATCCAGTAGAAAGTCTAAAGTATAAATCAGAAGTATTTCGACGAACCCTGAAGCGTTGGACTTATAAAAAAGGAGCAGATGGGAAGATGAAAGATTCGACCAACGAAGAACGATTGGCTAAGGTAGATCAAATGAATAGTAAGGCGTATTTCAACTACGAGATGCGACCTTATGATGGACCGATTCATCTTTTTAGAGCAAAAGAACAACGCTTTTATCTAGATGATTTTGAATTTCTAGGATGGAAGCCTTTTGCGAAAAAGGGGGTTATAATTCGTGAAGTGCCAGGAGATCATCGAACGATTTTATATCCAGAAAATGGAGAAGCACTTGCAAAAATTTTGCAAAACTGTTTGGATGAAATACACGGCCAAAAGGGAAAAGAATAAACCCTATTTTTTAGTATAAATACTATTATGAAAATATTGGAAACTTACGAAAAAAAGATGTTCGATTTTTCAATAAAAAACAAAGTAGTATGCTTCAATGTTTTAAAAAATACTATTATCATACTTAGAAGCAGAGTTGTCCGACTCTCGAGTATCTTTATCATAGGCCATCATTAAATGGAGGTAAAGCGCGCGCGATCCACGCAATACTTTTAGATAAGTAAAAGCTGCTAAGAAAATAGTGAAAGCCATTGCTTGGTTAGCAGTCCATTCAAAGTAAAATACCAAAGTCAAGGCTGGGATTAGCAACATGAATGCAGTGATCAGATAGGAAATCATAAAAGCACCAAAATAAAAACCAGGTTCTGGCTCAAAATCTAGCTTACAGTTCTCACATTTTTTATACATATCTAAAGGATTAGACAATTCCATAGGTTTTTTGTACAAGTCACCTTGTCGACAGCGAGGACACTTATTCTTCCACATGGCTTTGAACGAAAACTTCATAAATGCGTTATTTTTATGTTAAACAGAGTATAGGCGACTTTATTCAAAGATACCTTCTTTTTTAGGCTTTTACAATGACTTTTGTCGGTTATTAGCGTAAAATTAATCAAACTACATTGTCACAAGTGCACTATAAAATCCTGTATTTCTTGTATTCTCATAGGTTAATTAGTATCTTTGCTATTCTTTCATAGTGATGGAATTACACCTTTTTTGGCCCCAATAAGCGTACTTACTTATCACTATCAATATGCACACACACTTACATCGTCCAATTTCTTTTTAATTCAATGTTATTCAATTCCTTGACTAAAATTAGTATTTTAGTATTAGGAATATATTGTTTATTGATTTAACTCAATTATACTATAAATATACTATGCTCAAAAACCTCCCAAATATTTCACTGCCTTATGTATTGGCATTACTCTTCTGTCTGATTTGGAATGATATCCTAACAGCACAGATTGAGCCGTTATGGGATCGCAGTTTTGGTGGCTCTGGATGGGAAGAGTTGAACAGTGCCGAAGAGACAGATGATGGTGGGTATATTCTTGCTGGATTTTCTTCTTCTTCAGAAAACGATGGTGATGTAACTGGACCCAATGAAGGTATCGGAGATTACTGGATATTGAAAACAAATAGCTTAGGAATCAAAGAATGGGATGCTCGTTTTGGAGGAGATGGACTTGATCGGGCTACCAGCGTTATTCAGACAACGGATGGAGGATATTTAGTAGGAGGAACTTCTGGATCTGGAATTAGTGGACAAAAACTATCTGCGAATCGAGGACTTGATGATTACTGGATCGTCAAAACAGATGCTACCGGTATGCTAGAATGGGAAGCTAGTTACGGCGGAGATAACTTTGAACTTTTATCTTCTGTTGTTCAAACGGCAGATGGAGGATATTTATTAGGTGGTCTATCTCTTTCTGGTATAAGTGGTGAAAAATCTGAACCCAACCTCGGTGGATTTGATCACTGGATTGTCAAAATCTCTGCTACGGGTATCGTAGAGTGGGATAAGACTTTAGGTGGTGCTGAAGAAGAGCGACTTAATGTGGTGCAGATTGCAACAGATGGACATTTTTTACTTGGCGGTAGTACCCAATCTGATGCGGGAGATGATATCATAGATCCTTCGATTGGAATAAAAGATATGTGGTTTGTAAAAGCTAGTTCCGTAGATGGTTCTATCATTTGGCAACATCGTTATGGTGGAACGCAAGTAGAAGAAATGACTTCTTTTCAGCAAACAATAGACGGTGGCTTCTTTTTGGCAGGTGGTTCTGATTCTGATATATCTGGATCTAAATCCGAAAATAGTCGAGGAGGTTTGGATATGTGGGGCATCAAGATTGACGCTTTAGGTAATAAAGAATGGGATGTAACTTTTGGAGGGTCAGGACTCGAAAATTGTTATGGATTCAAACAGAATAGTGCTGGGTATTATTTACTAGGTGGATTTTCTGGCTCTGAAATAGAAGGCGATAAATCGGAACCTAATCTGGGAGGATGGGATTACTGGATGATTTACATGGATGAAAGCGGTAACAAAATATGGGATCGAACGATCGGAGGAACAGAGAACGATGTAATGTTCAATCTTTTTCAAAATCAAACTGGAGGATATATTTTAGCTGGCGCATCTAATTCACCAATTAGTGGAGATAAAGCAGATAATACCAATGGGCTAAATGATTTTTGGTTGGTAAAGACCGTTTGTGATTTGGAAATTAATCTGCGTGATACCATTGTTTGTCAAGGCGAACCTATTTTATTAGATGCTTTCAATAACAGTAATTGCACAGATTGTTTATACGATTGGTCTGATATTGGACGAGGTGATTCGATCCGTCAAATACCTGCTACCGTTGATGAAAATTTTCGAGTTACAATTACCAATTCTGTTGGTTGTCAAAAATCTGCTGAAATAAATATATCGGTAATTAATCCTCCTGTTGTAAACTTAGGTGCAGACCAAACAACTTGCGAAGGTGATGCTGTTATATTGAATTCTGGTAGTGCCACTGGAAATACTTTTCTTTGGTCTACTAATGAGGTTACTCCAACCATTAACACTGCCGATCCAGGTCGCTATTTTGTAACGGTTACCGCTTCAAATGGATGCGCTATGGTGGATAGTGTGGATGTATTTACAAACCCTTTACCGATCGTTGATCTAGGACCAGACGTATCTGCTTGTCCAGGAGAAACCTTAACGTTGGATGCCGAAAATTCTGGGAGCAGTTATTCATGGTCAAACGGAACGTCAGGACAAATAGAAGATTTTAATCCTACGGGACCTATATCTATTTTTGTTGCAGTGACCGATAATAATAATAATTGTGTTGGAAATGATACTTTAGAAGTGTTAGGTGTTTATAATCCACCTAGCGTAATTGATTCTACAATTACTTGTAGTTTAGATAACAATAGTTATGTAATTCAATTTACGGTTGGAGGAGGAGATCCTTCTTCTTATCAAATCACTAGTAGCATTCCTTTTACTCAGTCCAATAATGTATTTACGAGTGAACCTATTTTAAGAGATGATCCATATAGTTTTTCTATTCGTGATGATCAAGATTGTACACCTTATGTTTTTGAGGGAATGGTAGATTGCCCATGCGCCAGCTTAGCGGGAGAACCTGATTTGACACCACTAGAAATCTGTGGAAATGACCTAGTAAATATTGATTTTGTAAACCAATTTTTAGATGCCACCGACACCGTAGAATATCTACTCCACGATGGTAGTGTGAATATCATAGGAACGATACTTCTAAGATTCAGTCAATCGGAAGTAAGCTATAATTCTAATTTAAATTATAGTCAAACTTATTTTCTTACTGCCATAGTTGGTAATGATAATGGGAATGGGCAAGTAGATTTAATGGATGGTTGTCTTTCTGAATCAGAGGGGGTAGCGCTGCAGTTTTTTGAAAGTCCTACAGCAGATATTATTTCTCAAACAGGTAGTAGTACTTTGACTTGTGAGGGTGGAGGTAGCAGCCTTATCTTGTCGGCAGAAAATGCACAACCTGCTGGAAATATCAGTTATGCTTGGTCTACTTCAGATGGCCAAATTACAACGCCTGTTGACGAGATGAATATTGAAGTTGATGCTACAGGAATTTACCAATTAATTGTTACAAATTTAGGAAGCAGTTGTAGAGATACAAGTTTGTTTACGATCACTGCTTCGGTTGATTTTCCAGTAGT
>JALZUU010000763.1 GCA_023300665.1 Saprospiraceae bacterium
CTTACATAAAAATACCTTTAAAAGCTTAACAGATTATAATCCGTTTTTGGTCTCTCGAATCACGCCGATAAATACCGATTATTATAAGTTTTTTGGTGGTGTAAAAGGAAATTTAAAAGTGGTAGATTATCAGATTCAAGCAAGTTATAAAATAGCAAATAACTTGGCGTTATTTACTAATAATCCATTAGACACCATTCGATTTGATATGGTCAATGATACGGTGGATATTTTTAATATAGAAGGAACCTTAGAAGCCAATCCTCGAAAAGATTTACGGGTACTACTGACGCTTTCCCAAAACTTTTTTAATACAAAAAATGAGGAAGCGGCATGGCATCTTCCCAACCTCCAATTCAACGCTGGAGCTTATTATACGACTTTACGAGATAAGTTAGTGGTGAGTGGTGAGTTGTTTATTGAAAACGGCGTTCCATTCCAACAAATTGGAACCAATGTAGAAGACAGTCTTGGTAGTTTATTTGATTTAAACTTTGGTGCGAAATATAAGATGACCAATCGAATCGGTTTGTTCTTTAACCTAAATAACGTGCTGAATAATAAACGAGAAAGATGGAAAGGATATGAGACTTATGGGTTTAATGTTTTGGGTGGGGTGACGGCGAAGTTTTAGGGAGAAAGCTAAAGTTCGTGCGGTGGATATTTTTTAGCTAGAAGTATAACTGAAAAGAAGACCACATATGAAAAAAGAATATTTATTCCTAATAACGATTTTCTGCTTTCTAACCTTGAGCGTCCAATCTCAATCAACGACCAATATCTCAGGTCTTATTCAAGGCCCGAAAGGCCAACCCATATCTTATGTCAATGTAGGAATTGTCGGAACTAGCACCGGAACGGTCTCAAAAGAAGATGGGAGTTATAATCTATTTTTTAAAAATAATACCCATGAAAATGATACCGTAAGATTCTCCATTATTGGATATAAAAGTCAATCATTTTTAATCGAAGAATTAAAAGACCAACAAACGATTATTCTGGAAGAAGGCATAGTGGAATTAAGTGAAGTAGTTGTTCGACCCAATCGAACAAATCAAAAGACAGTCGGTCGTTCTAAAACCAACGGAGGAAGAAATGTCAATTTTTCAATAGCTAAAAAGCCTCGTCAAAATCTAGGGGCTGAAATAGGGAAGAAGTTTAAAGTTAAAAACACCCCTACTCAAATTGAATCCTTAGCTTTTTATATTAGACCCAATAATTTTAGTGCAACAAAATTTAGAATTTCATTCTATAGTATCAAAAAAAATATGCCTGATAAACATCTCACCAGTCAGGATATTATCGTCTCGGTGGATGACCAAAAAACGGGTTGGATAGAAGTCGATTTAAGTGATTATGATATTTTTACAAAAAATGATTTTATTGCCACAGTCCAATGGATTGATTCTTCCGCAGATGGGAAAAAATTGGGCATGCCAATTCGATTTCCTGTTTTTGGAAAAAAACATTATTATAAATTTGGGAGTCAAGCAAAATGGAAGCGGTATAAAAATATGTCGATCAGTATGACGGTAGGGTTGGCGTATTAAGCAAGATCGTGGTAAAGGTTGTTACCTTACTTAAGGTCGGCATGATCTCAGAGAGATCACAGTATGTTAGCCGCGAAGCGTGCGAGATGTTGTTCCGATCTCAGAGAGATCGCAGTATTTTTTTATTCAACTAAAGTTATTTTTAAAACCTACCAAGCCATTGATGATGAAACTTAAATTCTTTATTTTAATAATTCTAATCATCGGAAGTATCCATCTAGAAGGACAAGATCCCTGCCGTTTCGAAAAAGAGATTTCCTTGTTTAATGAATTACCAGTTTCCAAAAATGGAGAAAACGTCATCTTTACCGGTAGTTCTAGTGTTCGTTTATGGGAAGGATTGGATAAAGATTGTAGTGGAGTACAAGTGATCAATACCGGATTCGGAGGATCGCATATGTCCGATCTGCTTTATTTTTTAGATCAAACCGTTTTAAGATTTCTTCCGACCGAGATTTATATTTACGAAGGAGATAATGATGTCTCCGCAGAAAAAAGTCCAGCAGCGATCATGGTAACTACAAAAGAATTAGTCAATAAATTATTCGCGTTAAATCCAAAAATAAAAATCCATTTTATTGCCGCCAAACCAAGTCCTTCCCGTTGGAAATTTAAATCCCAATACGAAGCATTCAATAGCTTATTAAAGACCTATGCTGAAGGTCATACTCAACTTTTTTATATAGATGTTTGGAATCCCATGTTAGATTCTAAGGGCCGTCCAATCTCGGATATTTTTATTACTGACAGTTTGCATATGAATCGAAAAGGTTATTTGATTTGGAAGGACATTATTTGTGAAAATTAAAAAAAGCTTTGATGAATTTTGTTGGGAAATAGCATAGTTCTCTTATTCGTTTTTTTATGTTAAAGAGAGAGTTGATTTTGCGCTTGAATTTGAATTTGCTCTTTAAAACCCTTTCCTCTTCCACTTTCCTCTATATTTGCACCAAATTTAGAATTTCTTTATGCAAATATTAAAAACTCATTACCATCCAGATATTCAAACCTTAGAAAATAAAACGATTTTCACAAGGTTGGCCACTAGAAGTATTGCACTTCAAGGGAATCATATTTTATTAATGTACACAGAAAGATATGAAGACTATAGCCTACCTGGTGGTGGTTTAGATTTGGACGAAGGTAAAGTTGAAGGAATGATTCGAGAGTTGGAAGAGGAAACCGGCGCTAGAAATATTACCAATATAAAACCCTTTGGGATCTACGAAGAGTATAGACCTTGGTATAAACCAGACTATGAGATTCAGCATATGATTTCGTATTGCTACACTTGCGAGATTGACAAAGAGTTGGGTGATTCCAATCTTGAATCTCATGAAATAAAAAATGGGATGAAAGCAAGTTGGGTCAATATCCACGAAGCCATTCAGCATAATGAAAAGACGATGGCGACCAGCGCTAAAAAAGGAATGTCTATTGAGCGGGAAACTTATTTATTAAGAGAGATCGTGGAAAAGATGATTAATCCTCCTCATCCCACAAATACTC
>JALZUU010000764.1 GCA_023300665.1 Saprospiraceae bacterium
TGTATATCTTTAACGTAAATATTTTATGCCTTTAAATTTCATCGAATCTATTTGATTTTTAGAATTTGTACTTTTAGGAGTGAGATCAAGAATGAATAATGCCCTCTATCGTGTAAGTTGATACGACAGAGGGCATTATTCATTCTTCATTAAAAAACTATTCATTAACCTCAAATAATCAAGAAATCTGCTTTTTAAGAACCCCCAAAATCTCCCCAGCAGCTTCCGCAATAATCGTCCCGGGACCAAAAATCCCCATGACACCCGCGTCATATAAAAACTCATAATCACGAGGAGGAATAACACCTCCAGCTACCACTAAAATATCTTCTCTTCCTAATGCTTTGAGTGCTTCGACAGTACGAGGAACTAGCGTCTTATGGCCTGCAGCTAATGAAGAAATTCCGAGGACGTGCACGTCATTTTCAGCAGCTTGTTGCGCAGCTTCTTCTGGGGTTTGAAAAAGCGGTCCAATGTCTACATCAAAACCAAGATCAGCAAAACTAGTAGCAATAATTTTTGCACCACGATCATGTCCATCTTGTCCGAGTTTTGCGACCATAATTCGAGGACGACGACCATCCAACGTTGCAAATTCATCGGCTAATCGTTGTGTTTCTTTAAACTTTTCGTCCATACTAATTTCTTTTGAATAGACGCCACTGACTACTTGGGTACGAGCCACATAACGGCCGAAGTGTTCCTCCATCGCAGCAGAAATTTCTCCAAGTGTGGCACGCTCGCGAGCGGCGGTCACGGCTAATTCTAATAGATTTCCTTTTCCATTTTTTGCACAAGTAGCGAGTGCCGTTAATGCTGCTTGTACTTTTTTATCATCTCTTTCCGCTTTTGCTTTTTGGATGCCTGCAATTTGTCCACGACGTACTTCTGCATTATCAACTTCTAGCAATTCCATTTCAGTTTGATCTTCTGTTGGAAAAATATTGACTCCGATAATCTTATCTTTTCCACTATCAATTCGAGCTTGCTTACGAGCGGCGGCTTCCTCAATTCTTAATTTTGGCAGACCGTTTTCAATCGCCTTCGTCATCCCACCCAATGCTTCCACTTCTTGAATTAAAGCCCAAGCTCGATCAACCAATTCGGCAGTAAGTTTTTCAACATAATAAGAGCCACCCCAAGGATCGACTACTTTTGTGATGTTGGTTTCTTTTTGTAAATAAATTTGTGTGTCTCTAGCAATCTTGGCCGAAAAATCAGTTGGCAAAGCAACTGCTTCATCTAGTGAATTGGTGTGCAACGACTGCGTTCCTCCTAACGTAGCAGCCAGTGCTTCGATACAAGTACGCGCTACATTATTAAAAGGATCTTGCTCGGTAAGACTCCAACCTGAAGTTTGACAATGCGTCCGCAATGTCATCGACTTAGGATTTTCAGGATTAAATTCTTTGATGATTTTTGCCCAAAGCATTCGTCCAGCACGTAGCTTCGCAATTTCCATAAAATGATTCATACCAATCGCCCAAAAGAAAGACAACCGTGGCGCAAACTGGTCAATCGTCAAACCACTCGCCAATCCAGCACGAACATATTCTAGTCCATCTGCTAAGGTGTAAGCCAACTCAATATCAGCAGGAGCGCCCGCTTCGTGAATATGATAACCACTGATACTAATGGAATTAAAGCGAGGCATTTCTTTGGCAGTATAAGCAAAAATATCCGCGATGATTTTCATAGAAGGAGCGGGCGGATAGATATAGGTATTCCGCACCATAAATTCTTTTAGGATATCATTTTGAATCGTTCCGCTCAATAGACTTCGTGCGACTCCTTGTTCTTCTGCCGCTACGATATAAAAAGCCATAATCGGAATCACGGCTCCATTCATTGTCATAGATACCGACATTTTATCCAATGGAATTTGATCGAATAAAACTTTCATATCCTCTACTGTATCAATCGCCACTCCGGCCATTCCGACATCGCCACTCACCCGAGGATGGTCCGAATCATAACCACGATGGGTCGCTAGATCGAAAGCGACAGATAAGCCTTTTTGCCCTGCTGCCAAGTTACGGCGATAAAAGGCATTACTTTCTGATGCAGTAGAAAATCCAGCATATTGACGGATGGTCCACGGTCGACCACTATACATTGAACTATAAGGCCCTCGTAGATACGGCGGCAAACCTGCCACGAAGTCGAGGTGGTGTAAATCTTTGGTATCTGCTGAAGTATAGGTCTCTTTGACCGTGATTTGTTCAGGAGTTTCCCAGCTTTTATCAGCGGTGGGATTGGTGGCCTTCGCCAAAATGGCTGGGTCGAAAGCAATATTTTTAAAGTCAGGACGATTCATGGCCTGAAAGATACGGAGAAAAATTAAAAAGGGAAAAGAACTCGACAAATCGTCGGTCTTCTCCCCAATCGTCGAAAACTATTCTTATAGCATATTCTTAGTGACGAAATTATTATTTTACAATCCTAGGATGCTGATTTCAAGGATTTTGGTGGGTTGGAAAGGACTCTACAACCAATTGTGTCATTTTGCTGCCCGCGCCTTGTATTCCTAAAGGAAGGCCTACGCGCTGACACACTTTACGGGAAGCTCTCGGTTTAAACTAGGCACTTCTTTCTACCTCATCTAACAGGAAAAGGGTTAATTTTGTAGCTGAATAATACTATAGATTAATTTTATGATAAGATTCGAAAAATTTACGTTGGATAATGGGTTGCGAGTGTTGGTACACGAGGATGATAGTACGCCGATGGTAGCGGTCAACGTAGTGTATGATGTAGGTGCGCGCGATGAATCTCCGGAGAAGACGGGTTTTGCACATTTGTTTGAACATCTTATGTTTAGTGGATCAGAAAACATACCTGACTTTGACCAACCAATTCAATTGGCGGGTGGTGAAAATAATGCGTTTACCAATAATGATCTCACTAATTTTTATGACCTTTTACCGGCAGAAAATATCGAGACTGCTTTTTGGTTAGAATCTGATAGGATGAAAATGTTGAAGTTTGACCAAAAGAATTTGGAGATTCAACAAAAGGTGGTGATTGAGGAATTTAAAGAGACTTGTTTGAATGCCCCTTATGGAGATGCTTGGCATTTTTTAGCTGATATGGCTTATAAAGTTCATCCTTACCGATGGCCAACGATTGGTAAAATTCCGAAGCATGTAGAAGATGCCACCTTAGACGAAGTAAAAGAATTTTTCTTTAATTATTATCGTCCAAATAATGCGATTTTGGTAGTAGCAGGTAAAACCACTGTGACACAAGTAAAGGCACTTTCTAAAAAATGGTTTGGTGAAATTCCTAGTGGTAAGACACCAAAACGAAATATTGAAATGGAACCTCCTCAACGAGGAATTGAAAAAAGAATTAATCCAGCCAAGGTTCCTTCGGATGCTTTGTATATGGCTTTTCATTCTCCAGCGAGAATAGATAAAGATTATTATGCGGCGGATTTAACTTCTGATATTCTTTGTAATGGTTCGTCGAGTCGGTTGTTCCGCAAGTTGTATAAAGAGCAGCGATTGTTTAGTAGTATTGATGCTTTTATTACTGGAAACATTGATCCAGGGCTTTTGATTATTGAAGGTCGACCGATGCCAGGCGTAAGTTTGGAAAAAGCAGAAGCGGCTATTTGGAAGGAACTAGATTTATTAAAAAAAGAAGGTCCGACAGCCATAGAATTACAGAAGTATAAAAACAAGATTGAAAGCTTGTTGATATTTTCTGAATCTAATATTTTAAACAAAGCAATTAACTTAGCCTATTTTGAATTAATCGGTGATGCGAATTTGATTAATACAGAAAAGACAAAATACTTGGAGGTAACGAGAGAAGATATTCTTCGTTTGTCTAATGATATTTTTACGGAGGAGAATTGTTCGGAGTTGTATTATAAGGCAGCGGTGGTTTAGATTTTTGATGTGCAGATTTGTGAATTTGTGAATTTGTGAATTTGTGAATTTGTGAATTTGTGAATTTGTGAATTT
>JALZUU010000765.1 GCA_023300665.1 Saprospiraceae bacterium
CATACTTTAAAGGTATTTTCTTCAACGACCGTATCAGGATTTAGCAAGAGGACATATTTTCCTTTCGCTTGTCGAATGGCTTGATTATTTGCTACTGAAAATCCAGGATTACCAGTATTGGCGATGAGTATTACTTCTGGAAATTTTTCCCGAACCATCAGGACCGAATCATCTACAGAATTATTATCAACTACAAAAATTTCAACAGACAGGCCTACAGAAGCTCTAACGACAGAAAGCAGTGCTTGCTCTAAAAAGTATTTTACATTATAATTGACAATGATGACGGATAACTCCATGGAGGTTTTTATTTATCCGTATTTTGGTAAGGTAGCCGGGTTGCAATAGACCTTCCTAAAGTAAGTTCATCCGCATATTCTAATTCACCACCAAAAGAAATACCTCGTGCTATTGTACTAATTTTAACTTCAGAATCTTTGATTTTTTTAGAAATATAAAAAATAGTGGTATCCCCTTCGATGGTTGGACTGATCGCCATGATGACTTCTTTTATTTTCTTTTCTTGGACTCTTTTCTCCAAAGAATCAATATTAAGGTCATCGGGTCCTACTCCTTCGATTGGCGAAATTACGCCACCCAATACGTGATAGACTCCATTAAATTGACCAGTGGCTTCAATAGCCATCACATCTCGAATGGTCTCAACAATACACACGACTTGACTGTTTCTTTTGGGACTAGTACAAATAGCACAGACCTCGGTATCTGCCACATTATGACAAATATTGCAATGTTTGATGTTGCGCCGCATTTTGACGATCGCCTCAGAGAATTGCTCACTGGCCTGAGTCGGTTGATTCATCAGGTGTAAAACTAGTCTTAACGCGGTCTTTTTCCCGATTCCAGGTAATGTAGCAAAGGCCATAACGGCCTCTTCAATTAAAGTAGAAGAAAAATTCATGTGTTTAATGTAAATACGAAAGAGAATAATCGTAAAAATAGATTAAATTATGCATTTTTGCAGTCTGTAAATAAATTATATTAAAAGAACAAAAATTGTAGATCATGGCTGAAGTAATTCGAATGCCCAGAATGAGTGACACAATGGAAGAAGGTGTCATCGTTGGTTGGTTAAAAAAAGTTGGAGATGTATTAGAACCAGGAGATGTATTAGCAGAAGTAGAAACAGATAAAGCAACAATGGAACTCGAATCCTATCAGGAAGGTGTTCTCTTGTATATTGGTGTAAAAGAAGGGCCAGTACCTGTAAATGGTATTCTGGCTGTTATTGGAGAAGAAGGAGAAGATTATAAACCTGCTCTTGCTGCTGCGGACAGTCAAACTACGACCAGTAGTGAAAAGGTGGCGGAAGCACCTGCAACTGCAGAAGCACCAAAAGCGGCAGAACCAGCAGTAGCAGTTGCTGCCAATAATAACAGTAGAGTTAAAGCTTCACCACTTGCGAAGAAAATCGCAGCAGATTCTGGCTTAGATCTCGCTACCATCAATGGAAGTGGAGACAATGGGCGAATCGTGAAAAAAGATGTGGAAGCTTATATAAATAAGCCTACTGCTCCATCTAGTGCACCCGCTGCGGCTAAACCAGCCGAAGCTAATGCTCCTGCAGTTGCGCCTTTTGCATATGGTGGCAACGGCCAAGCAGCAGAAGAGATTCCAGTTAGCCAAATGCGTAAGGTAATTGCAAGGAGATTGGGAGAAAGTAAATTTTCCGCTCCTCATTTTTACTTAACGATTGAAGTAGAGATGTCTAAGGCCATGGCTACTAGAAAACAGTTAAACGAAATTTCACCTACCAGAATTTCTTATAATGACCTTGTAGTGAAATCTTGTGCAGTGGCCTTGCGTCAGCATCCTGCGATTAATAGCTCTTGGTTAGGTGATAAGATTAGAATTAATAAAGAGATCAATGTTGGTGTAGCGGTAGCAATACCTGATGGCTTACTGGTTCCAGTCATTAAACATGCAGATATGAAGTCTCTTTCTCAAATAAATGTAGAAGTAAAAGAATTGGCAGGTAAGGCTAAAGAAAAACGTTTACAGCCTGATCAAATGCAAGGAAACACTTTTACCATCTCTAACTTAGGAATGTTTGATATTGACGAGTTTACCGCTATTATCAATCCACCAGACGCTTGTATTATGGCAGTAGGTTCGATTGCTCAAAAGCCAGTTGTTAAAGATGGAGAATTAGCAGTGGGTAATATTATGAAGTTAACCCTAAGTTGTGATCATCGTGTTGTGGATGGTGCTTCAGGTGCTAAATTCTTAAAAACGGTAAAATCCATGCTAGAAGATCCAATCCGATTACTAGTCTGATCGAAATACAAATAATTTTAGCGAAAGCCAGTAACAAAACATTGTTGCTGGCTTTTTAGTTATAAGTGGTATGGAAAAGCGAAATAAGAAAAAAACCTTAGTGATTGGTGCTTCAGAGAACCCTTCACGCTATTCATTTAGAGCAGTCAATAGATTAGTTGGTAGTGGTCATGAAGTAATTGCTATTGGCAGAAGGACTGGTAAGGTGGGAGAAGTAGACATTTTAACTGGCACTCCAGATATTCCAGAAATAGATACCATTACATTATATGTCAATCCATCGGTTCAAGCAGCCGTGTATGAAGATTATATTTTGTCTTTAAACCCAAAACGTATTATCTTCAACCCTGGAACAGAAAATCCAACACTTATACAAGCAGCGAAGAAAAAAGGGATAGTGACGGAAATCGCTTGCACCTTGGTCATGCTTAGTATTGGCGATTATTAAGAAAGGAACTAGCTTTTAGAAGAGAAAGACTATACAACTACTAATGTGCCGACCGTTCCTTCCATTACAAGCCCTATAAAGAAAGGCCAACGCGCGCGCTCACAAAAGAACAATCTCCTTTTAGGTGTTGACTTATAAAATAGGGTAAATAAGAAAAGGGACGTAATTTTCATTACGTCCCTTTTCTTTATCTTAAAGTTGAATAACTAAGTCTTAGTATCCAGCCTCTTTGTTACCAGAGTAGCTCTTGCCACCTCGTCCAGCGTTGTTAACACCACAGTTAGGGCGTCCCATTTCGCTTTCAGAAGTTGCGATAGCAAATTCTACACGACGATTCATCATGTTAGAAGCACTAGTAGGTACAAGGTTATTATTTTCTCCACCCCAGTTAAGGACGAAACGATCGCGAGAGATATTATACTTACCAACAAGGTAGTCGATAGCAGCGTTTGCACGATTGTAAGATAATACATCATTGTAGCAGTTACCAGCTCTTTGATCAGTAAAACCACTAGCAAGAATACGTATGCCTGGGTTTTGCTTCATTACAGTTGCTACGTTATGTAGTTTACCGTATTCAGAGTTACGGATTGCGTAACGGTTGTTATCAAAGTGAATCATAGGTAAGAACCAGTTCATTGGAGCAGCAGCTGCAACAGGAGCAGGCATTTTTGCATCAATCATTCGGTTTACGTCAGCTTCATTTAATGGATCTGGACCAGCAGGAATGATTGCAACACCTCTTGAGTCAATTTCGTAACCTGGAGGAGAATAATTCTCATCATCCTTACAATCAGCGATACCGTCACCGTCGCTATCCAAAGTTTCTCCTCTAGTATTTACAGGACAACCTTTTTCAGTAGCTTCTTCTTTATCAAGCATGTCGATAACACCATCTTCATCAGTATCCGTTAGATCAAGTAGTGGACGAGATTTAACTTCAGCTAAATCTTCAGCTAATTCATCCATTGGGCTAGCCCACCATAGAGGAACATTCTTTTCGTCTTTTTTACCTAAATCAATTCCTAAACGTAAGTTAGTGTAGTGAGCTAAGTCGTCTTTTGGAGTAAAGGCACTACCAGCTAACTCAGCAGCATCTAATAAATCTCCACCACGTCCTACAACTCTAAACATTTTATGTTCCAAGCTAAGGCTAATTTTGTCAGAAATACGGTATCCCAAACCAAGACCAGCATCATAATGAGCTGAAATATCCCATTCATCATCAAATCCTGTCTCAGCAACATCTAATTCATTAGAACCGTCAATCGCTAGTGCTTCAATACTAGAAATACCACCACCTACAAAAACATAAGGATTTAATTTCTTATTTCGATTAGTACGGAAATTATTTAGACTTGCTACTAGGTTAATGTCACCTGAAAAAAGTCTAGTTTCGTATTCAGGCTGCCAATTTGAACCGAAACCATTTCCATTGTTTCTAGAAGCCCAACGGGCACCATCTACTCTTCGGATGTCATCCTCTTCTTCTCCTTTTAGAGAATAGTAATTAGCGTCGAAACGTAGTGAGAACATGTAGTCAATCGCTTTACGAAGATGAAGTCCAGCACCAAAGCTAGAGTTCCAGTCAACGTCACCGGTAAGTGCGGTGTGACCAACATTAATACCCAATTCCCACATATTTTTGGGTTTGGCGTTAATTTTTAAGTTGCTCGCAGTTGTTTGAGCAGTTGCTTGAAAAAACAACGCAGTCCCCAATACGAACATTATTAAAGTTAAAATTTTCCTTGTCATAGGGTTTTTACTTTGATGATTAAAAAATAGGTGAATAATATCTTATCTATCTTTGATGCAATATAAATGCAAAAGTATTTAATTTTTTCTACGGTACAAATATTTATCGACTTTTTTTAGAAATATACCATTTTGAGAGGTAATTAAATCAATAAAATATTTATTTAATGTAGTTCTTATTGGTTTTAAGTAAGTTATTAACTCTTACACCATGCATTTCGAGTATATCTGTTACGCTATTAAAAGTCTATTGTTGCGGTTAAGACCTTAGTTTTACCAAAAAGTAACGGATATTTTCTATTATATTTCGATTTTATATTCCATATAAAAATTAAAACATATAAATCAAAAAAACATGCTTGAAAACTGGCTAAGCCCACTATCGATTGATGAATTTTCTCCTACAAAGTCTTATCACCGCAGTCAATTCGGCAGAAAGATGATTTTTCACTGGAAGACCATCCCCTCTTTAGAAAGGGTCCAAATTGCAATTATTGGTTTAGATCAAAAAGATGCCAACGCAATTCGCAAGGAACTCTATAAACTTGAATTTCCATTCCGCTCATTCAGAGTAGCAGATTTAGGTAATATCAGAAATAAAAATAACTCCTTCCTCATTCCGGTTATCAAAGAACTCTTAGATAGTAATATTGTTCCACTGATTTTGGGACGTAATATAGATCACTCTGTTGCCCATTATCAATCCTACCACTTACGCAAGTATGTAAATCTAGCAGTTGTTGATGAAAAAATACGTTTAAATACTTCAAAAAATGAAAAAAAAGATGATTTCTATCTTAATACCTTAATAAAAAAGAAATCTCCTACTCTTTTCAACTTGGGTATATTAGGCTATCAATCTCATTTTACTTCCTCCAAAGCAGTATCTGATCTAGTAAGTACAAACCAAGAATTAGTTCGATTAGGAGAAATCAGGAACAATATTACAGAAACCGAACCATTAATACGGTATGCCGATTTGTTGACATTTAATATCTCTGTATTAAAGGCACTAGAAGCACCTGCACAAGCCGACCCTTCTCCCAGTGGTTTATTTTCTGAAGAAGCTTGTCAACTCTGTCGTTATGCGGGACTAAGTGATCGATTGACTTCTATTGGCTTCTATGGATATCATCATGAGAAAGATCCTCAACAGCAGACTGCAAAAACAATCGCACAACTTATTTGGTATTTTATGGAAGGAGTGAAAAATCGAAAGAAAGATTACCCAATATCAAGTCAAAGTTTGATAGAATATATTGTAGAAAATAAAAGTAGAGATCATCAACTTCACTTTTGGAAAAGTAATAAAAGTGGCCGATGGTGGTTAGAGGTTCCTTTAAAAGGGAAAGGTAAGCGAACAGAGATGGTTCCTTGCTCTTACGAAGATTATAAAGCAGCCTGTCAGGATGAAATGACTAGTAGATTATTACGGGCTTTTCAGAAATTATCTTAATGGTTCTGATATTAAAATTATTTAACCCTGAAAGATCGTTAGTAATTTTTCTAAACCGATTCCTCTAGATCCTTTCAAAAGTATCAAACTATCTTTCCAATTATTAGTGTTCAATTCGTTCTTTAGCGTAGCTACATCTGGGTAGGCATGTACTTTATCAGAAGAACGAATTGAGCTTTGATAATTTGCGCCTACTAAATATATAGCCTTGGTAGAAATACCATTTAAGTGATCAATGATTTCACGATGTGCTGCTTTGCTGTAGTCGCCTAATTCAAGCATATCGCCTAAAATAACGATCTTATTAATCGCTTCTATTTTTGAAAAATTCTTGAGTGCAGCAGTCGTACTCGTTGGGTTTGCATTATAAGCGTCCAGAATAAAAGTATTCGTTCCAATCTTCCTTAGTTCCGAACGATTATTCTGAGGAATATATCCTTCTATTGCGCTTTTAATAGCTTCTCCATTAACTTTAAAATATCTTCCCAAGGCGATTGCCGTCATCAAATTTCCAAAATTGTATTTTCCAACCAAAGCACTAGATACCTTTGTCACTTTTTCAGGACCAGACAAAAATTCAGCTTCTAAAAAAGGCTGTACTTTATTCAGTTTTATTTCAATATCTCTTATCGTTATACTTGGGTTTTCGCTTTTTATATAAAAAATCTTATGCTTAACCTGCTCTGCTAATGTTTCTAAAAATTCCTCGTTTCGATTAATAAAAGCAACTCCATTATTTTTTGCCAAGTAGGCATATAATTCAGACTTACCTTTTTTCACTCCTTCTAAACCACCAAATCCTTCTAAATGAGCTCTTCCAATATTTGTAATAACTCCATGAGTTGGCTCCGCAATTTCACACAAAGCAGCAATTTCTCCCTGATGATTCGCTCCCATTTCAATAATCGCTACTTCCGTTTCTTTAGGCATTTTAAGTAAGGTCAATGGTACACCAATATGATTATTAAAATTTCCTTGAGTATAATGAATACCATAAGTCGTCTTCATCACTTCAGCAAGTAACTCTTTAGTGGTCGTTTTACCGTTGCTACCAGTAATAGCTATTATGGGTATAGAAAACTGTTGCCGGTGGTGTCTAGCTAATTTTTGTAAAAAATCTAATCCATCTGGAACCAGTAAGCATTTATCATTAATAATATAAGCTTGCTCATCTAATACCACATAATCTGCTCCTTTTTCTAATGCCTCTGCTGCAAAGGTATTTCCATTAAATCGTGGTCCTTTCAGCGCCAGATATATACAACCTTTTGTTATTTTTCGGCTATCGGTCACCAAGTCCGCTCCCTGCCGTAATTTTTCGTAAACTATATTCATTATTTCACTCATAAAAAAAGTCTCTACATTTTTGACAAATGTAGAGACTTTTAGGATATATAAAAAGTAAGAATTATCCAGACGAGTAATTTTATTTAAACGCGCCTTTTTTCTTCTTCTTTTTCTTTGTTTTAAAACTATTTCCTCCAGTGTCTTCATTACCGGTAGAACCACCAGTACGAGTCATTGCACAACGGAAACCAATCGTACGGTCTGATTTGTCTTCTTCTTTAAATCTTCTAGCACCTGGTGATAACCAAAATGCACGATCTGCCCACGAACCACCTTTGATTACCCGTGATTTATCACTAATCAAAGAAGTTTTTCCATAATCATACAATACATAAGATTCTTTATCTCCATCTAAGTAATTGTAAACTTGACCTCGCTTATAGTTTTCACGAGTAGCTACTTCATCATCTTCTACATAACGGTAGCGAATACGACCTAAACTATCTTTATCAACTGGCGCACCGTTCTCATCTAAGATCTTAGTTTTAAACTTGCCACCACGAAAAGGATTCAAATCGTGATTTTCTACATCTCGTAAAGTCATACTAGTCAATGGTCGATAAAGATCCATCGTCCACTCGTTTACGTTACCTGCCATATTGTAAAGTCCAAAATCATTTGGAAGGAACTTTCGTACAGGTGCCGTAATATGTGCTTGATCATTCAAATTACCAGCCATTCCCATATAATCACCACGACCTCTCTTAAAGTTTGCTAAGATTCGTCCTTGATCTTTATTTCTTTTCTGAAAACGAACGGTATTTCCACTCCAAGGATAAATACGACGATCAGTAATTCGTTCGTCTTGCTCCGAAGCTAAGTTACCGATCAAGGCGAGAGCGGCATATTCCCATTCTGCCTCAGTTGGGAGTCTGTAAGAAGGCAATAAAATACCATCTTCAAATTTAACTGGACGTTCTCCTCCTGTTTTTAAATCTTTTAGATTCTTTTTGACGGTTCCTTGATACTTAGTGGCTAAGTAAGCCTCTGTATTAAAGTTATCTTCGTCTTTTTGTTCTGTATTTAGATCTAAAATACCTCTCTCAATCAGAACTGCTTCGTTCACACGATCCGTTCTCCATTGACAGAATTCATTAGCCTGAATCCAGTTTACACCTACTACTGGATAGTCATCATAAGATGGGTGACGGAAGTAGGTTTCTACGAAAGGCTCATTATAAGCCAATTCTTCTCTCCATACCAAAGTATCAGGAAGTGCATTGAGGTATACTTCTGGATAAGATTCTCCAAAAACACGCTCAATCCAGTAGAGGTACTCTTTATAATCGATGTTGGCCACCTCTGTTTCATCCATATAAAAAGAAGAAACGGTTACTCGTCTTGGAATCGCGTTCCAATCATAAGTAACATCTTGGTCCGTTACTCCCATAGAGAAAGTACCACCTTCGATTAATACTAAATTAGGACCAGTAATCTGACCTTCATAACTTTTTTTCTCGAATCCACCCCACTTTTGATCATTATACTTCCAGCCAGTAGTAGCGGATCGCTCACTTTTCTTACAGGAAGGTAAAAAGACAACTAATAGTAGAAGGATTGAACTTAACTTAAGCAGTTTTTTCATTGAATTAATTCTTAAAATTTAATTTACAAAAATGGCATTCACATACTATTAAATATGAAAATATACAATATTCGTGCTAATCATTGAGTAATGATCCTGCAAAAATGCAAAAAAATCACCGAAACAATTGAAAACAATCGTTAAAATCTTGTTTTGGTTCTCTTGGCTTGATTCTTAGAGAGATTTCGTGGCTTCCTCCGCTGTTGTTTAGTTGGGAAACAGTGAAGTCATAACTATACCCAATCTTGAATATTCCTTGTTCTACTCCTGCTACCCCAATTACTGCATCTGAGCCGTTAAAAACGTTACGATACCATCCACCTATAAAAAATGATCCGTATCCAAAGTTAGCACCTGCATTCACTTGACCAAAGTCTCCTTGACGTACTAACATGATATTCGGGGATATAAACGCGGCAGGTTTGCGTTTATTGCCTTCAATCACCTCAATTTCTGCTCCAGCATGGGCCGAAAATCGATACGGAAGACCCGTAAATAAGTTTTGATTGGTTAAAATGATAGACTCATTCGGTCTATTGATATGTTTAACAGAGAACCCTCCATAAAACGTTTTATTGTACACTAATATCCCAGCAGAAACATCTCCATAGGTATTATTTAGGTTTTCTGGGGTCACTTCATTGGTAGGAAAAGGAGTTCCTCCTGGCGAAATTGGACCCGTAATTTTATTAAGCTGATCACCAAATTGGAAAGCACTCCAATTATAACGTCCTTGTACCCAAGCGACCTCTGCTCCTAATTTAGCATACCATTCCTTATTTATTTGCAATCGATAAGAATAAAACCCAGCTACCTTAGTGGTTTTTATTAAACCTTCTCCTGCATCATCTGTTTGAACCATAAATCCAAATCCACTATTTAGGTGACCAATATACTGATCATAAGCAGCTGCATAAGTAACATAAGCGTTAAGTGTAGGCCACTGATTCCGAAAATTCAGAGATACCTGAGGTGCATAACCAGTACCAGCAAAGGCAGGATTTAATTGTAGCGGTGCCGCATAGTATTGGCTAAATACTGGATCTTGTCCATAAGCGACATTACTGCCAATTAAAAACACCATTAATATCAGAATTTGTCTGCGCATTTACTTATTTTGAGTTATTAGTGAACAGATAAAGTAGCTAAGTTTGTTAAAATATGAAATACTGCCGAATATAACGTTATATACATGCAATAGTAGTAAGGTATTAACGTTTTGATAACAGTTTTTAGTCTACAAACTATAAACTACCCCTTTTGTTGCTTCACTTGTTTCTACAAATGTAATATTACCTCGATTATGAAAATCAGATTTAGCCTATTTATTTTCCTAGCTTTCACGTTTTGTCAGTTGTCTGCTCAAAATTCAGTTTTTAAAATAAAAAAAGAACTTAATTGGTCAGAAACTCCTGAAATTTACAATCCTTTAGGAATAAACGCAAAGAAATTTTGGATTTTTGAAGGTTCTGTACAGCACCCTACTAATCCAATGTTGCCAGTCATCAATTTTCGGTTCCCTGTCTCTGGAAAAGGAGAGCTCAATACAACGATTAGTGGTGCCACTTACGAACCATTTGACCAATTGACTGGTGTAGAGGCTGATCTAGTCATTTCAGAGGATATCGATCTAGTGAGCACGATTGTCAAAGATCGAAAAGAATACTTTGGTACCGTACAATTACTACCTATTCGAAAAACTGCAGATGGTCGTTTTGAACGCTTAACTAGTTTCGGTCTAAACGTTGGTTTCCAAAATTCAACTACCCTTACCCCTCCTCCACCTCCTAATACTTTAAATTCAGTACTCAGAGATGGACTTGTTTACAAAATTGCAGTAGCTGAAGATGGTATTTATCAATTGGATTATAATTTCTTAAAAGATGATTTAAATATTGATGTAGATAATATTAATCCTGACCAAATTCAATTATTTGGAAATGGTGGTGGTGTTCTTCCTGAAACAATCGCTTCTTTCCGTCAGGATGATCTAATAGAAAATCATATTCAGATAATTGATGGTGGTGACAATTCTTTTGATGAGGGTGATTATATTTTATTCTATGGAGAAGGACCTAGCAAATGGTATTTCAATAATACTTTTAATCGTTTTGATCGTCCACAAAATTCATATGATACCCGAAATTATTATTTCTTAAAAGTAAATAGTAGTACGGGACAAAGAATGGCTGAGCAAAATTCTATTGAGGCAAATGATTATACTGTAACCACTTTTAATGATTTTGGTCGTTTTGAAGAAGATAAAATAAACCTGTTAGGTAGTTTGGCCCGTAGTGGTCATGGTACTGGAAAAACTTGGTATGGCGATCAATTCAACCCTACTCGAGAAAGAAATTACAATTTTAACTTCCCTAATATTGTATCTACCGCAGAAGCAGATGTCAGTGTGATTATGGCTTTACGATCTGCTGGTTCTTCCTTCTTTAATGTCATTGCTGGTGGAGAAACTTTCCGTAGTTCTAACGCGGTTGGTGTAAATCTAAATGATGCAGAAACAACATTTGCACGAAGCAAAGCAATTGATAAAAAATTCCAGGCTACTCAGGACAATGTCATTATTCAAGTAACCAATCCTCCGGATGCCACTCAAATTAATGATGCCTTTTTAGATTATGTACAAGTCAATGTTAGACGAAACTTAATCATGGCAGGCAATCAGATGCGTTTTCAGGATGTAAATGTAAGAGATTACACTAACGCAACTTATCAAGTGCAAGGAATCAATGCCAATCATCAAATTTGGGATATTACAGATCCATTAAGACCTCGAATTCAAAAGGGCGTATCTTCTGGTAATACCTTCAACTTTGGAACAAATATCATTGCCAGTAACCCCATTAAAACTTTCATTGCCTTTGATCAAGAAGAAGGGTTTTTAGCTGCAGAAGCAGTAGGTCTAGTTGCTAATCAAAATATTCATGAAATACAGAAAGCAGACATGATCATTGTATATCATTCTGAATTTGAAGCTGCCACTCAAAGGCTAGCGGATCACCGTCGCCAACACAGTGGCTTAGAGGTCTCAACCGTCCTTATCGACGAGATCTATAATGAGTTTTCTTCAGGAAAACAAGATCCTACTGCCGTTAGAGATTTTGTTCGAATGATCTATGATCGCGACGATAATTTTAAATACTTATTACTCTTTGGTGATGGTTCTTATGATTATAGAAATATTACCAATACCCCCAATTTAGATAATTATATTCCAGTTTACGAAACAGACGAACATCTGAATCCTATTTCTGGATTTCCTGCAGACGATTATTTTGCATTGGTCTCTGATGAAGAAGGAAATAATCTTAATGGTTTCGTAGATATTGCGGTGGGTCGAATACCTGCACGAGACGCTTTTAATGCAGATAAATATGTTGATAAAGTAATTTTTTACGACTCAAATCCTGAACGACTTCGTGATTGGAGAAATCAACTACTCTTTGTTGGTGATGATGGCGATTCCAATCGACATTCTAATCAAGCCAATGAAATTGCCGATACCACCATAGATCGACATCAGTTTTTTAATGTGGATAAAATTCTTTTTGATGCTTTTCAACGAGTCACTACTTCAGGAGGGATTCGTTTTCCGCAGGCCAATCAATCGCTAAATCGAACCGCTTTTCAAGGTTCATTGGTTATCAATTATCTTGGTCATGGTGGACCAACAGGTTGGGCTCAAGAAAGAGTCCTACAGGTTGAAGATATTCAAAGCTGGCAAAACCCTGAACGTTTGCCTTTAATTATCACTGCCACCTGTACTTTTGGAGGTTATGATGATCATACCGATTTTCCTGGTGCCGAGGTAGCCGTCATGAAGCCCGATGGTGGAGCTATCGCTTTGTTTACTACGGTTAGAGCAGTTTTTTCTAGTAGTAATTTTACCCTTACAAAAAGTGTTTTTGATAATATTTTTAATGAAAAAATAAATCAAGGACTTCCTCTAGGCGAAATTTTAAGAACTTCTAAGAATGGAAATGGAGCGAGTAATTCCAATAACCGGAAATTCACTTTACTAGGAGATCCAGCTCAACGTTTAGCGATTCCACAATTTAATGTAGGAACTACTGCCATCAATGGTCGTCCTATCGAATCCTCTTCTACTCCAGATACTTTAAGAGCATTAGAGAAAGTAACGATTTCTGGTTATGTATACGATAACGATGGCAATGTAATAACTGACTTTAATGGTCGAGTATATCCGTCTATTTATGATAAAACATCTCAGTTACAAACTTTTGGACAAGCAGGAAATGAAGTAAAAGAGTTTGAGCTTCGTAAGAATATTCTTTTTAAAGGAGCTGCCACTGTAACAAATGGTCTATTCTCTTTTGAATTTATTGTTCCTAAAGATATTGATTATAATTTTGGGTTCGGAAAAATAAGTTATTACGCTGAAGATGGGGTACGCGATGCGAATGGTTTCTATAATGGTATTGTTATTGGAGGAACTAGTCCCAATGCTATCGTAGATGATCAAGGACCTGTGGTAGATGTATTTATGAACTCTGAAGATTTTGTCAGAGGTGGAACGACGGACAAAGACCCCGTTTTATTAATAAATCTCTCCGACGATAATGGTATCAATATTGGAGGGATTAGTATTGGTCATGATCTGACAGCAGTATTAGATGATAATACGCAGAATACTTTTGTATTAAATGACTTTTATACGGCTGAATTAGATGATTTCTCAAAAGGTACGGTACGATTCCCTTTATTTGATATAGAAGAAGGATTACACCGAATAAATGTCAAAGCTTGGGATACTTCTAATAATTCTGGTGAAGGTAGTACAGAGTTTTTGGTATTTAATAGTGAGGATTCCGCACTAGAGAATGTATTAAACTATCCGAATCCATTTACAACTAATACCAATTTTCAGTTTGAACATCAGCTTAGTGGTCAGGATTTACAGATTTTGGTACAAATTTTTACTGTTTCTGGTAGATTGATCAAAACCATTGAGAAAGATATTTTCGCGGATGGATTTAGAGTAACGGATGTAAACTGGGATGGAAAAGATGACTATGGCGACCGTTTGGCAAGAGGCGTATACCTCTATAAAATCAAAGTAAAAGGTACCAATGCCAAAGACGAAGATACCCGTATAGAAAGTGAATTTGAAAAATTAGTGATTCTTAAGTAAGAATTTTTCAAATAAAAAAAGACTTCTTTAAAATAAAAAGTCTTAATATTATGTTAATAAATGTGAACACTGGGTATTAAAGCCTGTTGTTCACATTTAATTTTTTTTACAAATCTTCAGAACTTACCTTATATTTGCAATTCTTTTTTGAAACCTGAATAAAAATCATGAATAGATTAAAAATACGTTTACTTTTTGCTGTATTAGTCCTTGTTGCAGGCTTTACTAATAATATTAATGCACAAGGCGGCTTTGGTTGTGTATTCAATGCTGAGACAACTGAATTTGAAGCACCTGGAGGAGGTCCTTGTGTAAATACGCTGATTACAGCCGTTCCATTTCTAAGAATTATTCCAGATGCCCGAGCGGGTGCGTTAGGAGATGCAGGTATTGCTACTTCAGCAGATGCAAACTCTATACACTTCAATGCTTCTAAGTTGGTTACAGCAGAGCAGGATATGGCCGTTTCTGTTACTTATACTCCTTGGTTAAAGGCATTAGGTCTTCAGGATGTCTACATGGCATACCTTTCTGGCTACAAAAAATTTGGTGATTTACAAGCACTTGGCGTTTCTTTACGTTATTTCTCGCTTGGAGAAATCAACTTTACAGATAATCAAGGTACGAGCCTTGGAACTGGTAATCCAAACGAATTTGAAATTACGCTAGCTTATTCTAGAAAATTATCTGAAAAATTATCCGTAGCTGTTGCACCTAAGTTTATCTACTCAAACCTCGCCGCTGGTCAGTTGGTGAATAATGTAGAAATCAGACCTGGTGTTGCAGGAGGTGCTGACTTTTCGTTAACTTACGAAACACCTATTAACTTTACCGCTAAAGAATCTAACTTAAGAGTTGGAGCCGCGGTTTCTAATCTAGGAACTAAGATTTCTTATACCAACTCAATCAACAAAGACTTTATTCCTGCCAACCTTGGAATTGGTGCTGCTTGGGAATTCCAATTT
Source organism: Saprospiraceae bacterium (assembly GCA_023300665.1). GTDB lineage: Bacteria > Bacteroidota > Bacteroidia > Chitinophagales > Saprospiraceae > JALZUU01. The sequence goes on from JALZUU010000765.1 coordinate 15,022, forward strand.
GATGATTTTAATGCATTGACAATTACGACGGATATCAATAAATTATTGGTCCCTACTCCTTGTCTTAACGAAAATGCTGGTGATCCAACACTTCCAAACAATTGTGATCAATCTGGTGTGCAAGGTATTCCTGATTACCGAGAGCAATCAATGTTTAGTGGTGTTCTTGGGTCTTTTAGCGATGCACCTGATGGTTTTTCAGAAGAGTTAAGAGAGTTGTCTTATTCTCTTGGTTTAGAATATTGGTATGACCAACAGTTTGCTGTAAGAGCTGGATATTACACGGAGCATTCTACAAAAGGAAATCGAAAATTTTTCACCGTAGGTTTAGGTTTGAAATATAATGTTTTTGGTTTGAACTTTTCTTATTTAGTTCCAACAACCAATCAACGTAATCCACTTGATAATACACTGCGATTCTCTTTATTATTTGACTTTGCCGGTGGCGAATTTGATGAAGAATAAGATGATTTAACTATAAGAATAGTTGAAATTTTCTATAAAAAAATCCCGTCTCGGTTTAACAGCTGAGACGGGATTTTTTATTGGCCATTAAGTATATTTTTTTATTGCTTTAAAACCACTTTAGAAATCACTCCTTTTTCATTACTAATTTTAGCAAAATAAGATCCTTTAGGAAGATTAGAAGTATCTACTAAAAGTCGATTTTCGGTATTATTTAATTCTTTTCTAAAAACACTATTTCCTAATAAATCAAAAATCTCTACTAGACCATTTTCTAAATAATCTGCCTTCCATGTCAGTGTAACCTGATCACCAAACGGAATAGGAAAAACTTTTAAGTCAAGGCTTTTTTCGAGCGATATTGGATCGTCCAAAGAGGTTACGATATCACCCGTCCATTGACGTGTATCAAAACGCAATAATCTTGGAGGTAGAACATTAAAATTTTCTGAAGACACAAACCCTGAACCATTTTCAGTAAAAATAATACCCTCGGTCTGGCTATTGGTTAATCCAGTTCCTAGCATTATTTTTCGAATATTTCCAGAAAAATAATGGTTCGGTTGATAGTCATATAATAACCACATAAAATTTATGCCACTCGGGGTATAACCTATTAGAGAAATTGTTCCTGTTTCTTCATCAATAGCGGCACCTGTAACCAGACCTT
>JALZUU010000766.1 GCA_023300665.1 Saprospiraceae bacterium
ACTGCAGTGGTAGTTTCTTTACGATCCGTGTTGCGATCTTCTGAATTTCTACGACCGTTTTTATCGTTGTTTTTACGATTGTTCGGTTTTCGATTATCTGAATTACGTTCGTTCGGTTTTCGGTCATTAGATTTTCGGTCTGATGAATTTTTATCCCGATCATTTGAATTTCTATTTCGGTCGTTTCGCCCTCTATTATTATTTCGTCCTCGACCACCTCGACCACGATTTTCCTGTCTACGTGTTTCCTCTTCTGGATCAATAGTAACGGTGTAATCAAACTCTTCTAAAATTTCTTTTGGAATAGACTTGTTTAATAACCGTTCGATATCTCGTAATAGTTTCTTTTCATCCTGATCAAATACCAAAGAGATTGCTTCACCAGTCTTACCTGCACGTCCGGTACGTCCGATACGGTGTACATAATCTTCAGGAACGTTAGGTAATTCGTAATTGACTACCCAAGGTAATTGTTCAATATCCAAACCACGAGCTGCAATATCAGTGGCTACGAGTACTTGTACCTCTCCATTTTTAAAAGACTTTAAAGCATGCGTTCTAGCGTTTTGGCTTTTATTACCATGAATCGCAAGCGCTGGAATTTCTGCTTTATCCAATCGTTTAGCTAAGCGGTTGGCGCCGTGTTTGGTTCGAGTAAAAATAAGCACCTGCTTCCATTCTCCTTTTTTGATAAGGTGTTTGAGTAGGGCTACTTTTCGTTTTTTATGAACTGGATAAATAGTTTGCTTTACCGTTTCGGCAGCGGTATTTCTAGGAGCAACATCCACAGAAACTGGATTGTCCATAAACTTACTAGCCAAAGTTCGAATGTTTGGAGAGAAGGTAGCCGAGAATAATAAATTCTGTCGCTTTTTAGGTAAAAGCGCTAGTACCTTTTTAATATCATGAATGAATCCCATGTCCAACATACGATCTGCTTCGTCGAGTACTAAAAACTCAACACGAGAAAGATCAATATATCTTTGATTCTGCAAATCAAGTAATCGACCTGGAGTAGCAACTAGGATATCAATCCCATCTCTTAGTTGACGAATCTGCGGTTTTGCGGATACTCCACCAAAAATCACGGTAGATCGAAGGTTAAGATTTTTTCCATAATCCAACACATTTTCCTGAATCTGAGCAGCCAGTTCTCGCGTAGGCGTAACAACGAGTGCTCTAATTGGACGGCGTCCTTTGCCGGTTGGAGGATTTTTGCTCATCAAGTGAAGCATCGGTAAAGTAAATCCAGCTGTTTTTCCCGTTCCTGTTTGAGCGGCAGCTAAAATATCTTTCCCTTGTAAAATGACTGGAATTGCTTTTTCCTGGATAGGAGAGGGCGTCGTATACCCTTTAGTGCGTACTGCACTTTGTAGTTCCTCGGAAAGTCCGAGTGTCTCAAATGACATAATCTAACTTATTATGGATGGCAAATGAACAAGGCCAGTAAAAAAAGTATTGAATCTAACGCTGTCGGATAATAGGATTTATGGGTAAGATACTATATGTTTTATATCGTAATACAGTAATTCATTTACTTACAACCAATCTATGGTAAAAAAGTCGTTAATATTTATGCTTTTCTAACCAATCACTGAGGAGTTTATATTAAAAACATACGCTCCTTTTACTCAATCTACTTCCAGTCGGATTTCAATAATGAAATATCACAGTCGCCATATTATGTAAGGCAACTTCTCTCAAAGCTGTTCAAAAATAGATCAAAATTTAATTATTTATCTGTTTTTAGACAACTTCTACAACTTAAACGCTAAAAAAACGTGTTTGATACCCAAAAGTACACATTTTTTTAATGAGCATTATTTAGAGAATATTTTCAATTTTTTTTGAATTTGCCCTTGAAGTTGAATTTGTACTTAAACAGCTTCACCCTTTATAGTCGTACTTCTGTTGCTCCCCAGCCATATTTGTAGTGATATTCGTTTTTAAAACTAATCACAGATCGATTGGCTTTGAGTTTTTGAGCAATCACTCGCTTTAATTTTCCTTTACCCAATCCATGAATAATAAAAACAGGAGAGATGCCTAGTTCAATGGCTCGGGATAGATACTTTTCAAAAGCTTCTACTTGGATCGCCAACATTTCTGAGTTAGAAAGCCCTTTGACTTGGTGGGTGAGCTGTTCGATATGAAGATCGATATCATTGGGGAAATTGGCGAAATCATTTACTTCGCTTTGATAAAAATTTTGTAACGGCTGCCAACTCTCGTTCTCGTTTAAATCTTGCTGTCTACGGGTATAAGACTGCAAATCTTCTTCTGGTTGTTTTTTTTCAGAGATATTAAAATTAGGAAAAACAATATAATGATGAACCAATCGATTGATAATAGGAGCTGTTTTTTTATTATTAAAAAACTGTTTAGGTTTTAACTTGATCTCCTTATGCATTTTCGAACCATTGCCTTCAGTGGTTACTTGCCACGCTTCGATGTTGACCACCGATCCTTCATTTAGATCATCATAACTCAATTTTCCAACTTCTTGAGCCGTCATCTGATCTAACTTACCATGTGATTTATATCCTTTTAATTTTCGTTGAGAAATTTGACAAGTATATAAAATATCTGATTTAGTATCGTTGATTAAATAAATGGTATAGCGGTCAGGAATACCGTCTGGTCGTAAATGTGGGTCAAAGCCAAGTTGAATTCCCTGGCTTTTTAATACCGTATATTGTTGGTGCGGATCAGGCCAAATGGGAGCCTTAGGTTCTTGAGGAGATTTACCTTTTACAATTTTTGCTTTGATAGGAAGTTTATCGGATAAGGCACGTTTTTCATCTTCTACACTCATGATATCATCCAAAAAAACGGGGATTTGGTCACCGTCTTCTAATAAGATGGTCGCCATCTCATCAGATAACAACTCAGAGATCACTCCTTCATCACCCGTATGCTTCAATCTTACTCTGGTACCAATTGCGTATAAACTCATAATGCCTTACTAAAAGATAAAAAGATAATAATTAAAAGAGTGCGTGACAAATTTGGGGTATTTGCTGGTTAGCCTGTTTGCTGGTTGGCCAGTTGGCGCACTTCTAACGTATTTTTACGTTTGAGGGAAGCCAACCAGCCAATA
>JALZUU010000767.1 GCA_023300665.1 Saprospiraceae bacterium
TTTTGCTTCATCGACAAAGAATCTTTTCCCGTCGGAACATTGATACCCAATCCAATCGCAAATTCAGAAACTGCTTTTACCGCCGCATATAAACGCGCATCTTCCCCTGGATTACGACAAGGCCACATCCAATTAGCAGACAGTGAAACTGCTTTTATTCCACCTTCTAATGGTGCCCAAATCAAGTTGGTTAAGGCTTTTGTAATCGCAATTCGCGAACCGGCCGCTGGATTGATCAGAGCGGCAATCGGCGCATGACCGATGGATGTTGCAATTCCTTTTTTACCGACAAAATCCAAAGCCATTACTCCACAATTATTTAATGGCAACTGTAATGGACCTGCACATTGTTGCTTCGCTACTCGACCGCCAACACAACGATCTACTTTATTGGTTAACCAGTCTTTACAAGCAACTGCTTCAAGTTTTAATACATCTTCTAAATAAGCCTGTAAAAATTCTTGATCATATTTAATCGCTTTAAAACTAGGTGATTTTGTCTGGTCTTTTAGAATAGTCTTTGGAGAACTGCCAAACATATCTGACAACTTAAGATCAAGCGGTGCTTCTGCTGCTTCTTTATTTTTGATGGTAAAACGGTGATCCCCTGTCACTTCACCCACCACATACATCGGCGCACGTTCTCGTTCCGCAATTTGTCGTACTAAATCAAGGTCTTCTGGCGCAACGATCAGTCCCATTCTTTCTTGAGATTCATTGCCAATAATCTCTTTTGCCGATAGTGTTGGATCACCAACTGGTAAAGCATTTAAGTGAATCATTCCACCTGTATCTTCCACCAATTCAGACAAACAATTAAGATGACCACCTGCTCCATGATCATGAATTGAAATAACTGGATTGACCCCACTTTCCACCAAACCACGAATCGCATTGGCTACTCTTTTTTGCATTTCAGGATTAGAACGTTGAACGGCATTCAGTTCAATACCGGAAGCAAAAGCACCCGTATCCGCAGAAGAAACCGCTGCTCCTCCCATTCCAATTCTATAATTATCTCCTCCTAAAACAACAATTTTATCTCCTTTCTTTGGTTCTCTTTTTAAAGCATGCTCCACTTTTCCATAACCAATTCCTCCGGCCTGCATAATCACCTTATCAAAACCAATCATTCGGTCTTCTTCTTTGTGTTCAAAAGTCAGGACAGATCCAGAGATTAAAGGTTGTCCGAATTTATTACCAAAATCAGAAGCACCATTGGAAGCTTTGATTAAAATATCTAAAGGAGTTTGATATAACCAAGGACGAGGGGCGATGTCTTTTTCCCAGATACGATCTTTTTTCGTTCGAGGGTAAGCCGTCATATAAACTGCCGTTCCTGCTAAGGGAATCGACCCGGTCCCTCCCGCTAGACGATCTCGGATTTCTCCTCCTGATCCAGTAGCCGCACCATTAAAAGGTTCTACGGTCGTTGGGAAATTATGGGTTTCTGCTTTTAGGGAAAGAACCGATTTAAAGCTTTTATTTTTATAAAAATCAGGCTGGGTGGCAGTGTCTGGCGCAAATTGGATCACTTCTGGTCCGTCTACGAATGCGACATTGTCTTTGTAGGCAGAAACAATTCCATTAGGATTTGCCTTCGCGGTATCCTTAATAAGTTGAAATAGTGATTTTTCTTTTTCTTCATTATCCACCACAAAAGTTCCATTAAATATTTTGTGCCGACAATGCTCACTATTGACTTGAGAAAAACCAAAAACCTCGGTATCGGTCAGTGGACGTCCTAGTCTAGTAGATAACTCATTTAGATAATTCACTTCTTCAGGACTAAGGGCTAGACCTTCCGTTTGATTATAGGTATTAATATCGGTGATTTGACGAATCGACTCTGGCTCAATTTCGATGGTAAAAATATTTTGTGTCAACGATTCATAGCGCTGCGTAAGCATCGGATCAAATTCGGTATCCTTTGATGGTAGAAATTTTTCAATCCGGCGAATACCAGAAATGCCCATATTTTGAGTGATTTCTACGGCATTGGTTGACCAAGGAGTTATCATGGTCGCACGAGGACCTATAAAGGTGGTAGAGAGGGTTTGGTCGGCAAGAACGGGGGCATTTCCAAAAAGCCAGACCAGTTTATCTTGATCTGTATTTGAAATCGGTTCAAGGGTATCAACTGCGAAGATTCCATTCTGTATATTTCCAAAAAAAGTGATCATTTGAGACGTATGTTTAGTTGCCGCAAAGGTCTATCTTTTTTTGAGAAAAACGAATTAATAACTGAACCAATTTGAATAAGTGCTTAATTAAGTTTTGAGTGCCTCTTACACCCTATTTTTTCTTATCACCGACTTTCATACTTATATCAGCCTTGACCACTTCTTCGTTGTTGGCATCTCGTACTGAAATCTCACAGACAACCATTTCAGTGGTCTCCCAGTCGATATGGGAAAGATCACAAATAGCTGTCAAATCAGTCTTGGCCTTTTTTACATAAGCCACGGTCATTCCCGCTGGAATCCAACGACGATGCTTGGGAATTGATGCTTCCATACAAATACCTGCGGCAAATTCACAGAGATTACAAACGGCAATCGCATGTACGGTTCCAATATGGTTATGAACGGATTTCCGGTTACGCATGGAGACTTTAAGGTAATTGGGGCGCAGTTCTTCGATTCGTGGATCAATGGTGGTAAAATAGGGAGCCATTCGAGCAACCGCTTTAGAGAATAGTGTTTTTCCAAAAGGAAATTTGAGCATTTTTTGCTGAAGAGCGAGGACGCGATTCATTTTTTTTGAACAAAGATAGAGAAATTGTTGAATTATTTAGCCTCCCAGGTATTCAGCAAATCCTGTTTTTTTTTTAATTTGAAAACTGAGCTTCAACTCCAAATTCAATCTGTCCATCAATAAAAACTTGAACAAACCAAGTTCCATCTGCCTGCTTTTCGCCTTGCAAACATCCGTCAAAAATTGGATTAAAAACCACACTTGGGCAGAAACAAACTTGTTTAAAATGAACTCGCAAAGTCAATTCGCTAGCTTCTTCTGAAAAACTTTCTTGTGAGGAATCCAGTTGAAAAACCAATATTTCTGTAAATTCATCATCCTCAATATCAGGCGATCCATCCGTAGATCGTATCATCTGAAATACCGTTTTATCTCCACTAACGACTCCTTGTGCTTCATCCGTTGAAATTTTGGATTGCTCGAATACTTTAAAAGAACAAGTCCAACCCGTTCGACATTCGTTCGTGTATACATCTGGTTCAACTCCATCTAAGCAAGTAAAATTACAGTCTTCGCAGGTCTCCACTTTATCTTTATTACAAGAAGATAATAATAGTAGAAATGAAAACATAAACAGGATGACATTTTTCATTTTAAAAAGTTTTAGTTTAACATTAATCAACACTCATTTAAACAAAATGACTACCAAATACATCCAATTGGTTGGGTGATCTTCAAAATTAATTACCCTTCATATTTTACAAAATGCAACGCTTTCGTATCCATATTAAAAGCACATAATTGACTTTTTCCTTCTTTCTTAAAGACACATCCATTGTCTAAATCAAGATATTGGGCGCGTTCTTGATCTTCGTCTAAAAGATTTTCTAGTTGTTCTTCTATCTCATTTTGATTCAATGGCGTATGTCCATGTAAAACAACTCGACCATCTAACCAAGTCAAATTAATATCTTGATACCAATTGCGAATCCACCGCATAGCATATTGATCTAATTTAGGATCTGAAACCAAAAAATTCAACCCAGCATGCACCAAAACATAATCAGATAGTTCAATAATATTCGGTAATGCTTCCATCCAAGCCAGATATTTATTATCAATATCATTGATCTTTTCTACTCCGAAACTTTCAAGGGTTTCTTTTCCACCCCAAGTTCGCCAGTTGCGACTTTGATTTATATCATGGCGAGACAAGAGCATTTTTTCTTCATGATTTCCTTTTAGACAATAAACTTCATGACCTGATTTTTGCAGGTTCATAACGTGATCCAAGACTCCTTTACTATCGGGACCTCGATCAATATAATCTCCTAAAAGATAGAGTTTATCCTTTTTGGAAAAATTAAGTTCTGCCAACATTTTTTTAAAAGTCTTGGCACATCCATGAATATCCGTTATTGCGTAGCGTGACATATTGAGTTGTTGTGTGTTGATTTGTTGATTTGTTGATTTGTTGATTTG
>JALZUU010000768.1 GCA_023300665.1 Saprospiraceae bacterium
AAAACGCCTCATAAATCATTGATTTATGAGGCGTTTACTGTGATGAGAATGATCTCGGTACAAGATCAAACTACTTCTTATTTTTCTTTTGTTTTTTAACTTTATTGATACCTACTCGCAATCCAAATCCGCCACTATCATTATTGTTTAGACCTCCTAGTTGGCCATCACAAACTCTACAGTGTATCGTGGAAGTTGCCTTTGAAGCTTTATAAAATTTATTTCTTTTTTCAAGCGCAATTCTATTTTCGTTAATAGGAGCTTTAAAATAAGTATAAAGATCATTATAATTTTTGGTTGCTTGTTGTTTATCTCCCTTCTTTACATTTGGTGCTGGTATATTTGGTACACTTGGTCCGTGTGCATTGGCTGCGTTTTTGTCCACGGCTTGTCCTTCGAAAAGCGGCATTTGACAAACGGAGCAATAGAAAGTGCCGTTTTCTTTTTGGTCTACCTTATCATTTAATACTTCATAGTTATTATGCTTGTGATTAAAATTTCCTAAATGACCTTTACATCCTGCACAATGAAAAGCGGTTTTATGATCCTCTGTTCCGATACCATGATAATGCAATTCTTCATTGTTAATTTTGGTTGCCTCATGCTCATCGAATAAATGACCATTGCACATTCCACAATGATAAGAACTATCTTGATGGGCATGATGATGATCTTCTTCATGATGATGGTGATCCTCTTTTGATGATTTAACCTGATCTTTGGTTATTTGTCCTTCTGCAAAAGGAACGAAAAATAGAGAAATAAATATTAAGTAGAAAAAGCGTTGGATCGTCATGAGTTGAAATTTAATATAAAATGTTAATCAAATTTTGTAGGGGTACTCTGATAAAGTAACAATTTTTTTATCGAGATGTTCTTTGACAAACCCTAATAGTAGGGTAGTATTTGATGAATTTGTCCTGACCAAGATGTTTTGGGAAGGGTAGAACTAGAGATCTATCGTTGATTAGGGTAATATCTAGGTTATTTTAGCATGAGTATTGAGAATTTCGTGCGTGTGCGAGGTGGGGAGCAAGCGTTTTTAAAGGGAATAGTTTTATCTGCTATGACAACACAAAGCCTCTTGAATCCCAACCAAAAAGCTTCCTCGGTCGTTTATATCATGCCTACGGCTTGACAGGACCATTTAAGAACTAAATTACAAGAATTTTAATATGAATATATTTAAGAACCCTTATGCTGAGTGGAAGTTCCAAGGTTATCATAAGGCTATTGAACATAAGACATTCATGGAACTTTCACTTATTGAAAAAAGAAAATTTACCATATCTAGAATATATAATTTAAGAGAAATACTTAAGTCATTTTATAAATTTGATTTACTTAAAGTTGATTCATTTTATATAAATGATTTAGCTATTAAATTAGAAGATAATCGAACAGATAATTTTGAGACTATTCTTAATATAATTAATGAAGAAGAGATTAAAAGTTGGTCGTTTTCATTGAGAGGTAAAACTTCATTAAGCCAAATGGGAAAAATGTCTAATAAAGAAGGAGTATTTGAAATATTTTATGAGTCGGTATTTGATTTGATAACAATAGAAACTTATTCTGATGTTTGGCAGCCATTTAACACTTTTGGAGAAAATCTAAATATAGCGGATGCTTTAAAAAATTCGAACCGATTAGAATGTTGTTTAAAAGAAATCAAAAACAATGGATTATTTGAAACTATCGAACCTGACGAAAGGGAGGAGCTTAATGAAATTGCTCTTCAATATGGTTTTAGAATGTATTACTCAGAAGCAACACTTAAAAAATTTTATCCAAATTTACATTTAGAGCAAGTTACACCGTTTGTCTGGGAAAAGAGGAAAAGAAAGTAATCTAATAATTTACTTCCGCTATGGCAGCACAACTTGTAGCCGCTCTGCTATGACAACACAAAGCCTTCTTGAGGATTTTTTTCTATTATTGCTTGTAGAGCTGTATCTACACCAGGAGGTGTAAACAATCGCTATGATTTATTGTATAATCTTTTATTTTTGTTTTGGCTTGTGGTGTTATAGCGAGAGATTGATGTAAAAACGAAATCTTCGACCAACCTAACTTTTTAACTGATTTGTAAATCAAGGTGCGATGCTCTTTGTATCTTAAAAATTCCATACATCCAACCAGTTATGCCACCACAACATCGACCTTTTCATCTTCAAAAAAAGGCGTTGTTGCTCGTTTACACCTCTAGGTGTAGAAACGAAAACTTCGACAAACTTCCCAGCTAAAAAAATATTAAAAACGAACGACAGAATATTTTGGCTGGTGTCAATGAAAAGTTCGTCTTGCTATTCAAAAAGGTACAAATTTTAAATAAATTTTGTTAATTTAAAGCTTATCCGCTATGGCAGCACAACTTGTAGCCGCTCTACTATGACAACACAAAGCCTCTTGAGGATTTTTTTCTATTATTGCTTGTAAAGCTGTATCTACACCTGGATAGCCTGTCAAGCCGGAGGCATGATGTAAACAATCGCTATGATTTATTGTATAATCTTTTATTTTTGTTTTGGCTTGTGGTGTCATAGCTGGATTTGATATGTCGCTCCGTAAATATAATAACCTCAGTTGTCAAGGCAGTAGTGGTCCAGTAGGGATCGACGGTTGGTACGCCACAGGACAAATTTGGGCATACATTCAAGGAGAAGTGAAAGTGTTTGGAGCACCTATTTTTAGTGCTGGACTTGCAGCTGTATTACAAGCTCGTCTGCCCAACCCTTTCTTTGCGCAAGCAACTGTTGGAGTTAAAGTCAAGATTGGATTTATTAAATTTGATAAAAGTTTAAGCCTCAAATTAGGAGAAGACTGTATCTTGGTTTCCAATGATCCGGATGATGAGGTGGGTTTAGATATTATCCCTTACCTAAATCCCACAAATGGTGGTGAAAGTATAGAAACGGATGCCAAAATATCTGGACCTATTAATGTTAAACTGAATAGCCTAGTAGAAATATCTACGGTAAATGGCCCAAAAAATTACAGAGTGGAAGTTTTGTCACACAAGATTACCACTGATCAAGGAATTGAACTAGATCATAATCTAGTATATAATTATTCAAATAATGAAATTTCTCTAAAACCAACTTATTTCCTTCCAGGTAACACCTCAATTACTGCAATTATTGAATTAGAAATTAAGGAAGATGGAAATGTAATTGCTACTCAAGCAGATACGACCACCTTTGTTACAGCTCCAGATATGGAAATTATTCCAGAAACCAATATCCAATATGTCTATCCGATAGATGGAATGAATAATTTCTATCCAGAAGAACAGGCTAATTATAGTGGTTACTTGAAAATGGATGCCTATCAGTCAGTAGTGGTTGATAAATTAGAAGAAGATAGCTATATGCGTTTTACAGATACGGATGGTAATACAATGAATGTTCCTATTACTTATAACTATTTATCTAATAAAATAGAGTTTATCATAGGGAATGATTTACTAGAAAACGGAAAAGGATATAAAATGGAATTGGTTCATTATACCGACAATCGATCAATTACCCCTTCTGCTATCCATTATGTTCCGCCTGCTGGAACCCGATCGGTTAACGCTGGTTTGCTCTCAACTGCACTAGGAGGTAGTACACCAAACTTAGACCCACCTCCGACTACTGGAACAACAGAATATAGCACCACCTTAAATATCTCTGAACAGATTTTTTATACCAGCTATTTTAGAGTGAGTGAGTATAATACTTTCACAGAAAAAATAAATGATGTTTTAGTACCACACGATTTAGAATTACAATGGTTTACTAAAAACATTGAAAATGAAGGGTTCGATCTTGTAGAATTAGAGGGGATCAAAGAACTTGATCCTATGATAGAGATTGTTTCGGGGCAGTATAATCCACAACTGATCAATATTGGTAGTTTCTACGATGATTTTCCTGCAGTTAAGCAAACAGCACCGCCTGGTTGTCCGACAACGATTCATTTTAGCTCTGAGTTAACCGATCCAGGAAAGGAAGGAATTTCTAGAATAGATTATGAGGTCTCCGAATTGCCAGGGGTTTATGAGACAGAAGGTTTTCATGCCAATTTGCCAGTTCAATTCCAGGAACAGGCAGTAACCTATAGCTTGTTTAAGGTGCCGAGCCATATTAATCAAGTTCAAACTCAACTTAGAAATTGTGCATTGGGTTTTGTCCCTCCAGAACCAGAAGTTGGTCAAACACCAATACCTAACCCAATTCCAGTAAACCAAGCCTGTGATCACTATCCTTATTCGGAAATGTGTGGCTATTATGGAGAAGATGTAGTGGAATGGTTATTTGTAAATCCATTTGGGTTTGGTGCTTCGAATGGCAACTATCCAGTATATCTTTCTTATAGATTGCCTGGTATTAATAATACACCTAGTTCTACTGTTACTGTAACATTTATAAACCAATAGTTATGTTAAAATATATTTTAAATTTTATTTTTCTTAGTTGTTTGTTATCTCCAATGGGTGTACAGGCGCAATCTCCCACAGGCAAACCATTAGAGTCTTTGTCTACTACGGATGGTAATAAGATTTTGATCCGCTGGTTACCTATGGATTATGATACTTGGCTACTAGGAAGAACGCAAGGCTACCAAGTTGAACGGTATACCTATTCAGTTAATGGTGTTAGACAAAACCAACAAGATACTTATGACAGTAAAATAATATTGACAAGTAGCTTACTTCCATTGACAGAAGCAGAATGGCAAAGCCAGTTTCCAGCTTCTAATAGCTTTGCGCAATTAGCTAAAGGAGTACTCTATGACCCAGGTACAGCTTTACCCGCTGATCCAAATCTTTCTGACGCAGTTAATTTTCAAGAAGATCAAGATACTCGATTTATATTTGGTTTATATGCCGCTGATCAAGATTTTGAAGTGGCAAAAGGATTGGCCAATGCCTTAGAAGATAACAATGTAGTTGCTGGAAACGAATATTTATACCGAATATCTATCAATGGTAGCGAAGAAGTTGTTACTGCTTTTTTACAAAGCCCAGATAATATCCCAGTTTTGACACCACCGGTAGATCTTTCTGGGGTAGGAGAAGATCACCAAGCGATGTTGACTTGGAATATCAAAGAAACGGAGAAAGAATATTCCAACTATGTCATCGAACGTTCAACTGATGGAATCAACTATCAGTCGGTTAATGACCTTCCTCTTCTTTTTTCTTCGGAAGAAGACGATCCAGAATATTCTTTTTATCAAGATAGCCTCGACAATAATACCACAGTTTATAGTTATCGAGTAAGAGGAAAAACGCCTTTTTGTATTTTAGGTCCTCCTTCGGATACCATTCAGGTGAAGGGTCGCCCTGGAAGAATTCCAAACTTTCAGCCGATGATTAAACATGTTCTAGAAAAAGATAATAGAAATGTAGTTGCTTGGCCTGGTATGATTCCTGAAGAAGTTGAAGATAAAATTCTAGGATTTAATATCCTTCGTTCTGAAAAACCTACAGAGGGATATACTAAGATAAATAGTTGGTTTCGTCCTAGCAGTGCAAGATATCAGGCTGACTTTGACTTTATCCCATCCGCTTATTACCGATTGGAAGTAATTGATATTAATAACCATAGCTATTTATCTAGTCCCAAACTTTTTCAACGAACGGATACCATTCCTCCAGAGCCGCCAACTGGCTTATCTGGGGAGTTTGTAACCAGCAATACCCTAATTCTTACTTGGACCAAAAATAGTGAAGAAGACCTATTGGGCTATCGAGTATTTTCTGCCAATAATCGAACGGCTGAATATACTTTGATTTCTCCTCAACAGGTAGAATCAGAAACTTTTGTCTACGAAATTGATCCCGAATTTATGGTCGATAGTATCTACCTTAAAATAGTCGCAGGAGATGGTCATGACAATTACTCAGACTACTCTTCGGTACTTGCACTGGCACGACCGGATGTTATTCCTCCGTCACGTCCCGTGCTATACAAAGCCAATCCTACGCCTGCTGGAATAGAAATAGGGTGGGCTTTTAGTGGAAGCAGCGATGTGGCGCGTCATGAACTACAACGTAAAAATATCAACCTCACCAACTGGGAAACAGTGGTTACCATTGTTCCCGAGGAGGAAGAAAACTACAAGGATACTCTTATAGGCGACAGCGCTTCGGTCACCAATTTTCTAGACCCGACGATCCTCGATCCTGGTACCTATCAATACCGATTCGCAGCTTTCGATCTATCTGAAAATGGATCATCCTCGCAGCTAATCAATATCCGACCATATACCAGTGGAGTCCGTGGTACCATTGAATCAGTCGATGTACTCCCTCGTTGTGTGGCTCCCGTTTCAGTAGACAACCAAGAGGGCTACGATGCGGTAGAAGCCTATATCCTAGAATACGAAACCGAAGGAACACGTAATATCGATCTCCTTGAAGTAATTCTTATTTACCAAGTTATCACCGCAGCAGAGTTTGATGAATTTAAAAAACCAAACGCGAACCTCGAAAGTATCTACCGAACCATCCAATTACGTAAACTCAATATCTGGTCTGAAAGCCTAATCGCTCAGGTAGACCTCACTTGGGAATATACCCCCACGGGAGTCCGCGACTACCAAATATTTCGAAGTACCGCCGGAAGCGATATGATGCTCTACCAAACGGTATCAACCACCAGCCTTACCGACCTTAAATTCGAAGATACGGATGTCAAAGCTGGTCACCGCTATTTTTATCGGATTCTAGCTAGGCATCATGGTGGTGGTTTTTCGGAAATGAGCAAGGTGAAAATGGTAAGGGTGCCGGTGTTGTAGGAATTTTTTTTAATAAGATCATATTAAAGTTTTTTATGAAAAATACTTTACTCTGTCTTCTGTTCTTTTTGGTTTAAGTGCTATTGGTCAAGAATTTTATCTATTTACATTACATTCAGCTATTGAAGGTTAAAAAGGTTAAAATAATGCTAATCATTAAATCGTAAAGGAAATTATTGTATCTGATTTTGTTGATGTTATCTTGAATTTTTTAAAAGGAAATAATGAAAATAATAATTTCACTTCTGTTACTGATATTAACCTTCTATAGTTTAAAGGGTCAAAATTGTTATGAGGTAAAGTCAGATATGTCTGGAATAGATATAAGCCCATATCAGTCTGAACTGATGAATTTTGCATGTAGTCTTCGTGATTCTTTTCCAGAAGAATTTCAAAATGATTTTACTGTATTTGATTTGGGGTTTTATTCAATAAGCGAGTATATGGAAGGTGGGTTTGAGTCATTCTGGGAAAAATTGAAGATTGATGCAGCATCACAATCTATGTATTATCTCATATTTGCTAAAGTTAATAATAGTAATGGATTGAATACAGAGTTTTGGGTAGATTTGAAACTTCCCAGCAGTAATGTTTTTTCATGTCTTGATCAAATGTCACCTAATTTGAGAGGTAATCTGTCTTCAAAATACGAATCAATTGCAAACGAAATTCACGAAGAGAACGAGAAAATGTCCTATTTGTACCATGAGGCTGAAATTGAAGTAATGGTAGAATTAGGAAAGTATATTTCAGAATTAAAAAATTGTTGCGACTACCAAACAAGAAGTCTTACCTCTTGTTCATCATGTGTATTAAATGCTTCGCAATATGAAAGAAAATTATTGAAATCAGGGATGATGGCTTTTGACGTGGAGTCTGTTATCGACGAAACAACAATAAATATGGGAAATGAAGAAGTTGGGTACAAAATAGTTTCAAATGGTATAACTATAGATTTGGATGATGCAATGACATCCTTAAAAGAGTCGATTATAACAGTCTTTCCTAATGTAACAGTTCAAGTCTATCCATGTAACTATCTGCAAGGCTGTAGTGATTATGAGACGATACAACACAATTGGCTGAATAGTTCTGCAGATATAGGAATTATAATCGGTGTTATTGGAGAAGATGGGGAATCAGGGACTGTTAGTTGGAGGATGATAAGTAACGATGATTTAGAGATCAATCCAACAACGTTTGATTCTGATACATGTTACTATTTTAGCAATGATAATTTTTTTTCAGATAGAGGATTATGCGAAACAGGTATAAGACCACGTGGGGTTTTGGATCTCATTGGTATTAATTATGAATTTCGCTTTGCTGATCCTATATTAACACCTAGAACACTAACTTCTGAAGACGCTGTAGATTCGTTTTATTTAGAAACTAATGAGCCTATGATTAACAGACTTTATGAGATGAGAAAGCCCAAAATATTTGCTCAATTAGCAGAAGCCATTCCAGATCAAGATAATGATGGCAAGTTTAAAAGTGGAGCATTCGACGTTCATTTATTTTCTCCTTGGTCACTTTATCAAGGAAGTTCAGGTTGGAATGGTCCTTTTGACTATTCTACTAAAGTTTTTTTTGCTGAAAGAAACAACTATATTTTTATAACTGATGATGGTGATAACATTGTTGGGCATAATTTTAGGAATATGGGAAACTTTCTTTGGGGGGCTGCAACGTATATAATGGGAATACCTCAATGGTTTGCATTATCGGCAGCTCATATAAATAATTTAACTACGGAAGAAGGCTTGACGTTAGATGCCCCTGATGATCAATATTCGATAAGACTCGGAAGGTATTATGCAAGGAAGATGAATTGGAAAACTATTTATGGTGGGAAAAATAATATTTTCAGATAATGATAAGAATACTAGCAATAATGTTATTAATAAATTTTAGTTCTTGTTCAATCTCAGAAGATCAAGTAATAAAAAATCAAATTCAAGTTTATGAGAATAATAGAAGTTTGTTTTCAGATTTAACAATAGATATCCTTAGAAAACAAAAAAATCCAGCTACAATTGAATATAAGGTTAGAAAAAAAGATGAATCTGGATTTGCTATTTTTCAAACGTATCCAGATTTAATCATATTTAAGAATTTTAATTTTGATTTAATCAATTCTGATTTCATCCAAATAATAAATAAATTTAATAGCGGTAAAGCAATTCGGTTATTGAAAATGCAAGAGAAGGATGATATTGTTCTTCTGGAAATTAAGATAAATAAAAACAAAATTTTATTAGCTAACGGGGAAAAATTTAATCATCTCCTTTTAAATAATAGAGATTCTATTCTTTACTTGGACAACGACTGGAGGTACACAAGAAACCTGTTCGTTGGAGGAAACTAATAGATAGCATTGTGCATGACGATTATAGTCATTTCTCCTTGGTCGCCTCTATCCCGACACCATGATGGAGGCTTTTTGGAGGTGAAGATGGTACGGGTGCCGGTGTTGTAGGGGATATTTTATTTAAAGCAAAAAATAATTAAAATGAAAAAATATTTTACTTCTATTATCTTTTTCCTTTTCTCTGCCAGTATGTTGTTGGGACAAGGACCTTATTATGTTAATCTAGATGATGCTTCTGGTTTTGATCGATCTCCTTATCAAACTCAGTTGGAATCTGCTGCGGCAGAAATTATTGAGGTATTACCGGAGGAGTATCAGAGTCAGTTTAAGGTTTTTGACTTTGGGTTTTATTTGCACGCAGAAAGGTTTGAGGAAGGAGTTGAACAAAGTTTAGAACATGCTAAATTATTAGCTGCTGCGCAAAGCCCTTTTTATTTATTATTTGCAAAGCAAACAGATCAGACTGGTTTATATTCTAGATTTTATGTTGAAGTTGAATTACCTCGGACAGCACCTGGTTATCCTTGTCTAACGGAAAACTTATCAGAAGTTGTAAAAACGTTGACATTGATCTCTACTCAGACACACTATGAAGGGAATGGTAAAAGTCCGACAACATACGCCTCCTCTGAGATTCAAGGAATGACTAAATTTCTTTCAAAAGTAAATCGAGTGTTTAATTGTTGTGATGAGACAGAAAATATTACCTGTAGTGCATTTGGTAATAATCGGGAGGAGGCAGATCTTTTGACAAGTATTTATATAAAACCTGATGAGCGATTTATTGAATTGAAAAATATTGATAATATTCAAATTA
This sequence comes from Saprospiraceae bacterium, assembly GCA_023300665.1. Lineage (GTDB taxonomy): Bacteria > Bacteroidota > Bacteroidia > Chitinophagales > Saprospiraceae > JALZUU01. The sequence goes on from JALZUU010000768.1 coordinate 9,981, forward strand.
CACCACAGTCTTATAGTAGTATTGTTTCAGAAAAAAAAATAATATTTGATCTAGAGATCAAAGATGGTCAAACAAGTGAATACTCCAGAAGCGGATATAATCTTACGGATTCGCTCAATAATGTTGCCTCTCTTGCTAATAATATAAACGAATTTGATGTTAATGTGATATATGTCGATGAATCCTCTTATAGTGAGGAATTTATGAGTAATTTACTCGGTAGTCCGGACCAAACTAATAACGCGCCACCTCCGGTTGTAGATGGAACTTTTTATGAGCCAAGTTCCTATCATGAAGATATTGTAGTTCTTGATTTAGAGCCCGGTGTACCTCCGATAATTTTATCAAGAATAAGGGTAGAATATGAAGTTGCTCAAGGAATAAATAGCATTGGACCCAATGATCCAAGAAACGAAGAGCTAGCAGAATTCATTGTTCCAGTGATAGTGGCAAAAATTGGTCAGGAGATCATTAGAAGAGCTTTTATGGCTTCTCTAAACGTGGGAATTAACATCGGAATGACAGTGGCTATTGAAAAAGTTTGGGGGCATGATGATTGTACTTGGGGACAAGCTTTTTGGGCAGCAAAGATTACAGGATGGCATTTGGCAATATGGACAACAGAAGGCCTGCTCTCAGGAGGGAATCCCGTAAAAGATATTATTATTGGAGGCGTTGCTGCTGCTGCAGAATATGTCCTTACAGCTCCTTCTGATAATTTTCAAGTAACTAAAGTCTTTAGTACATTTGCAACTGGGATAGTTTTAGGAGGAGCATTTAATTTTTTAGGTGAATATATAGGTAAAGCTTGGAATCGTTACGTCAAAAAAGTAGATGATGAAGGTGGAAGTCTTTTAAATTTAACACGTACCTCTTTTGCAAAGGCCTCCGATGAATTTTTTGATGCTAAATATTTTACCAAAAATATAGAAGACGGTTTCTTTGATGGCTTGTATCGTTGGTTTCGTTCTGTTGATGCTTTACGTGATTTTAAGGACTTAAATAGTAAAGGTTGGTGTATTGACTTAATGAAAAAATACAAAGCCCAATTTACGGATGTAAATAATTCAACGATTCGAGAAGGAATTACTGATGCAGCAGAAGGTGCTACACAAAGAAGAGGCCTTTTGAAATATTGCATTGATGGACTAGGGTGTTTTGTAGAAAACACACCTGTGTTGATGGCAGCAAACGCAAATCAATTCAGTTATAAGAATACTGGAAAAGCATTGATAATGGCAACAGCATTGCCAATCGCCACAGTACCAATACAAGAAGTGCAGCTTTTAGATTATACTGTTGCTCATGAAACTGTAAATTCCACTTATGAGTTTACAGCAAGTACAAATGAGCACGCTCATATAGAACTTATAGGTAAAGATCCATACACTTCTGACCAACAGCGACAAAGAGACGAATACAAAATCAATGATACAGATTGGAATGAAGTAGTTTTTGAGCAAGTAAATGGAAGCTCAACAGCAAAGTTAGCACTACACAATGATTGGATTAATCAAAAAGGATATCACGAAGAAGCGGTTGTAAATTTAAACTTACCAGAGCAAGGAATAAACGGACCCTTTAGAATTACTTCGATTAAACATATCTTACCGCAGAAAAAACCAACAGACGAAGATAAATCTGATGATTTTGATTATCGTCCCGTAACCGCTATATTTACGCATGTATCGGATCAGGTTTATAATCTTGAATTTGACAACGGTGAAAATCTAGGTGTTACCTTTCAGCATCCGATTTATTCGGTGACGGCGGGAGATTGGCAGTTAGCTGGGGAGTTGAAGATAGGAGAGGAAGTGCTTACTAAGTCTGGTACGGCGACGGTTGTTTGTTCAGAACGGCAGGAAGGGAGTGAGGTGGTTTATAATTTGGAGATTCAAGATCTTCATAATTTTTTGGTGGGAGAAAGTGGAGTAGTGGTGCATAATAATTGTCTAAATATTCTTGAAGATTATTTATCTCGACTTGGTAGAAGATTTGCTAAGCCAGGAGGAACAAGATTTCCAAATGACAGGCCTAATTGTAATGCATGTAAAGGAGGGTATGTTGAGAAGCTAGACGGTAACGGCAATTTAAGAAAATTGTATGTTGATGAAAATGAATTTCCATTTTTTGAAGAATTTGCAAAGAAAAATAGTTCTGGAAACGTGTTTAAATATGAAAGTGATTACTTGAAAGGCTATCCAAAATCTTTACCGGAAGGGCATATTGATGATTTTAAAGATGCAAATAATTGGTTGCAAAATAATTTGAATCAAATTGCTGAGCCTATTCAATTTCCAAATGGTGAAAACTCATCCTTTTTAAGGATTTTAAAAGATGGGCAATGGAATGAATATACTTGGCATCATCATCAGGATGGTAAGACATTACTATTAGTAGAGCGAGCTATACATAATGGGACAGGTCATACAGGTGGAGGCTTATTAATAAATGTAGGCCTTAAGGGAGTATTGCCAGGTCCAATTGAACCATAATATATGAATGCTAAGTATCTATTTCGTCGAACAAGAAAATTAAAAGATTTAGATTCAATTAAAATTGAATTAGGCTTTCATTATCTAGAGCTGGTTAAGCTGTATTTTCTTGACGACTCTGTGTATCCTAATGAAATTTTTGAAAATATTAAACTGGAATGTGAATTTTTACATGACTATAAGTCTTATCACATTGGTTACTTTCTGAAGGATGGGAGGTTTTATTCTTTTTCTGGTTTGAGTTCTATTAAGCATGTGGAATTCAATAGTCAAAATTTGGTAGATAAGTATAGCGTTGCAATGATAGGTTCTGCATTTATGCCTCACATGTCTTTATTTATTGATATTGATAAATCAAGCGATAATTTTGAATCAATATTTGTACAAGCTGTAAATGAGTTGGATGATGTTAAAGGGCGTACGTATGTTTCCAACAATATTCAGTCATTAATTGATGAGTTAACATTTTATATGGTAGGAGCTCAGGAAAACTTGTCAATAGTGTAGGAGTAAAGAAAATTAAAAACTAAATGTATCGGATCAGGTTTATAATCTTGAATTTGACAACGGTGAAAATCTAGGTGTTACCTTTCAGCATCCGATTTATTCGGTGACTTAATAACTAATTTTAAAATTTTATAAAATGATAATTAACAATACTACAGACTTTAACTTTTCATTAAGTTTTTTTTTATGGATTGTCTTACTAAGTAATGTCAATGGACAAACCTTTACAAGTGTTTTTCATGATTATGATAATTTTCCCAATATTAATGAAATTGTTCATGGGGATTTTAATGGTGATGGCAGTGCTGACTTTATTATCACATCTGGGACTAATTTAGATTTGTCTGTGAAGGTTGGGTTAGGAGATGGAATTTCCAGCCCTGTTTTTGAAGATTTAGAAACAGATTTATATCTATTCAGAATGGAAGTAATTGATATTGATCAAGATGGAGATCTAGATTTTGTGGGCTCTGCACCGTTTGATGATGTGAGCTATTTATACAAGAATGATGGTTTAGCAAATTTTACGCGGGAGGCGTTACCATTTTCAGATTATGATGCGGTACATTTTGCAGACTTGGATAATGATGGTCAAATTGAGATGTTAGTTACTTTTCCTGAACGTTTGGAACTATACAATTTAAATCAAGGTGTTGCAGTCTTTAATCAAATAATGTATGAAGAAGGCTTTTTTGATACTATAAATGGGGTGATTGCAGTAGATTTTGATCAAGATGGAGATTTAGATGTAGTTGCGAATACCACTTTTGAAGGAGTGGTACTTTTTACTCAAACTGATGCCTTAACTTTTACGGAACAAGTACTTTTTGAAGACTCAAGCGTAGACGATAAATTGATAGCTGCCGATTTTAATCAAGATGGTACTTTCGACTTTTTGCGCCAGAATGATTTTAGTCAAAGAACTTCTGTTATTTTAAGTTCAGCTAGTTTAGTTTACGATGAGACAAATCTTCCAGTTCTATTTGGAAATAATGGATTTACAACCGCAGCTGATTTTGATATGGATGGTGAGACAGAAATTATTTATACGGATGGACTGTCGTTTATTGGTGAAATTTCAATGTTTAAATATAATACAACTACAAACGGATTTGACCAATCTTCAATTGATACAGAATCTGCGGGTATTGAAGATGGTGGGACGGTAGATTTAGATGGCGATGGTGATCTTGATTTATATGTTTGGGGCAATAAATCTTCTGATACAGGAATTTTCTTTTTCCTAACGGATGGTGGTACTACCTCTATTCATGAATTAGCTAATGTCTCAATAAATATTTATCCAAACCCTACTACTGAAATTATCAACCTAGATATTGATGGAGATTTGGACTTTAATGTTAGAATTTTTGATTTACAAGGTAAAACCATAATGAGTACTCGAAATAATTCTCGGATTAATGTTGATGCTATTCCCACTGGAATTTATGTACTAGAGATAACAGATATTGACTCTGGCCAAAGGGTATTGGAACGGATTCTGATAGAAGATTAATTATTTTGTTCGTACTCGCTATTCCCACTTTTGAGCTTATCATAGAAATTGTAAACACCAGAATATCACAAACACAAAAATCCTACTGTAATTTAGCAGTAGGATTCAGCGGCCAGTGGTATTATACGGCTCTGCTATGACAACACAAAGCCTCTTGAGGATTTTTTTTCTATTATTGCTTGTAAAGCTGTATCTACACTAGGATAGCCTGTCAAGCCGGAGGCATGATGTAAACAAGCGCTTTGATTTTTATATAATCTTTTATTTTTGTTTTGGCTTGAGGTGTCATAGCGAGAAAGCGGCCGGGGAGATTGTACAAGGTGCTGCTAATAGAGTACCTGTTGATTTAGCAGAGTTACATATTTATGTCCCTAAGGCCAACTTTTCTCAATCAATGGAATCAACATGGACAAATGCAATAACTGCTGCATATCCAGATATTAAAGTCGTAATATCAACAATAGAAAAACAGTTGGGATTATGAAGGAATTTTATATAGTTAAAAAAGAAGTAAATAAAAATGATGTTTTTAGACCTACTAAAAAAATTACAATAGAGGAATATCGGAATTTTATTGAAAGTCATTCTGAATTCATATGGTTGGAAGATACTGAACATGGAAAGATATGGAACAAAGTAAGACCTGTGAAAAAAAAATTAAGAGCTTATTTAAGTTACAATCCAAAAGAAGAGGAAAGTTTTGTGCACCTATTAATATCTATAGGTGGGTATATTAACGTTCAATTTGATTATAAAGTTACATTCAAAAATTTACAAAATCTACTTGATTTAATGGTAGAAATTAATTGTAATCTTTGGCAGATAAAGCCTAAAGTGATAATGGTAGATGAAAAATACTTAGAACGTAATACTGATGATTAATGGGCTTGATTGTCTGATGATGATATACGAGTAGTTGTAGATAATCTTGAAAAAGTTGCTGAGTATCTAAGTTATAATCCAGATAGAGCTGAAGACCTTGCTAATGAATTTGCTAACTCAAGCAATACACAAGAATTTGTAGATGAATTTATTGGAGGACCCCCGCTATGCTACCACAACATCCACCTTTTCGTCCTCACAAAAAAGCGTTGTCGCTCGTTTACATCATGCCTCCGGCTTGACAGGCTATCCAAGTGTAGAAACGAAAATATTTCAGCTAAAGTTAAATCTTAGAATGCGGAGGATGGATCGGCTACTTGTGTTTTATTTTTTTTAAACCGATTAATGAAAGTAC
>JALZUU010000769.1 GCA_023300665.1 Saprospiraceae bacterium
TTGACAACGCTTATTCTTATGAATCCTATCGACAATTAATTGATGATAAATTTGCTGATCGTAAAACTACGGGGCCAGATCATTCTGAAATGATGCTAAATTATACGAGTCTTAACATGGCTAGAATGAAGCGACTTGATAAAAAAAGTCGAATATCGGAAGAGACCAAGGCCATTCTAAAAAATATCAAAACTCCTCTTACTTGGTTGGTCATCACAGAAGGTTGGTGTGGAGATGCGGCACAGATTGTCCCCGTGCTACAACACATGGCTTTAGAGAATAAAAATATCAATTTACGTTTCATCCTCCGAGACGAAAACCTACCAATAATAGATGCTTTTTTAACGAATAATGCGCGTTCGATTCCTAAGGTTATTGTCTTGAATAGCAATACGTTAGAAGTATTTGGCTCATGGGGTCCTCGACCAGCAGAAGTACAAAAGATAGTCATGGATGCAAAGAAGAGAGCCAAAGCAATAGAAGATCAAGAACTACGACAAGAAATAAATCAAGAAGCATCAAAACAACTCCATCTTTGGTATGCCAAAAACAAAACTAAAATGATACAAGAGGAATTTTGTGCGCTCCTCTCCAAGGTCAATAATTAATAGGTCAAGCCAAAAAACACATCCGTCTCATTAGTTAAGCCCCAACTTGATGGATGCTTACTCAAATTAAGACATGCCTAGTTTCAGATGAAACTTTTATAGATACATATTCGTAAATAACGTATATTAAAAGAGCGGTTAATATTTTTCACCCATTTTGTTAGAAAAGTATAAATCTTAATTCAGCAGCTTTATTAGCTGAAATCTTAAAATAGTACAAATGAATTTGGTTCAAATAAAGTTATCCTATCTGATCGTTCTCTGCTTAAGTCTAATAAGCAATTATACCGTTGGCCAACTTAGTCAAGATATTCAATTCGCTACCATAGACAATTCAAATGGTTTACCATCTAATACCGTCACTTCTATTGCAAAAGATGATTTGGGTTTTGTATGGATCGGTACAAGTGATGGATTATGTAGATATGAAGGTAAAAAATTTGTCAAAATATATCGAGCAAATGATCCAAAAATTGAAGGAGGTCTAGAAAACAGTAGTATTCGTGCGTTGTTTTTAGATAGCAAAAAAAATTTATGGATTGGTACTCGTTTGGGAGGATTGACAAGATTCCATCAACCAAGTGATACTTGGAAAACATTTAAAAACCAGCAAGGTAATCCTCAAAGTATAAGCAATGATGAAATATTAACCATCACAGAGGATAAAAGAGGAAGAATTTGGATCGGTACAGAAGATGGTTTGAATATTTATCACCCTGAAGATGAAACATTTACATCTTTCAAATTTAATAGTAATAAAAATTCAATTAATGGCAAAGCAATACTTACAATACATGAGGACAAACAAGGATTAATCTGGATTGGTACCTGGGGAGGAGGAATAAATTTATTATTATTACCGGAGGATGGAAATATTTCGGAAGCAAATTTCAGGCAGTTCACTGTTAGTCATCAAGCAGGAGGAGATAATATTTGGAAAATATATCAAGACAGACAAGACCATCTTTGGGTAGGAACTCGTGGTGCTGGATTATTTTTAATGGAACTTCCAGAAGACAAGACGATTCATCCAAGTTCAGAAAAATGGCAACCAAAGTTTCACCAATATATAGCTGATAGTGGCGAAATAACTTCCAACCATATCGAAGATATTTATCAGGATGTAAAAGGAACCTTTTGGGTAGCAACCGATAATGGGTTAAATTGTGTTTGGGCTAAAGATTTTAAAAGTGGTTTTAAAAACAAAAAAGCGAATGAAAAATTACTGTTAAATTTTAAACAACATAGAAACCACCCAAAAGATAAAAGCACAATAGTAAACAATAATATAACTACTATTTTTGAAGACACTCAAGGAACAATCTGGCTTGGTACTTATTCCGGCGTTAGTCAATACAACTGGTTTACGAATCAGTTTGACGTTCACGAATTAGTCGATGATCTCTCAAAAACTCCGAACACCCAAAACCTTTATGTTGACAAAAAAGGAGTAGTATGGTTTGGGTATGGCACAGATGGTGTCATTCAATATGATCTAGCAAATAATAAAAAAAGATTATTAAAGTTAAAAGACAAACACTTAGAAGGTAATTATGTTTTTACACTTTTTAGCGATAATCATCAAGACCTTTACCTCGGCACTAAGAATGGAGTTGTGGTTTTAGACATGGAAACCAATCGGTCTAAAATCTATCCAGTTCCTAAGTATGTAAACAATTCTAAAGGATTTTTATTTATTCGTACTATTTTTTGCGATCAACAAGATCGTATTTGGGTAGCAACACTTACTGGCCTCTATATCATTGACAAAAAAACTGGTGTTTACCAAAAATATATTCATGATCCATATGACCCTAATTCGATAAGTGATAATTCAATAAATCAGATTTATCAAGATAGCTATGGTGATATATGGATATCTAGTTTTAATGGTTTGAATAAATTAATAGTAGGTAACGAAAAAAAATTGAAATTTAAATCTTTTAAACACGACCCAAAGAATCCAAAAACCAGTATTCTATCCAACCAAATTATTTCTTTAACAGAGGCAAACGGGATCTTATATATTGGCAGTAATACTGGACTTGGAGGTTACGATTTAAAAAAACATAATTTTATAAATTATAGTATTAACTACAACAAAAAAAATATTCAAAGTTTGGTAAAAACCACTGATGGAGATATTTGGGCTAGTACTTCAGAAGGTATACTATTATTCAATAATCGTAAGCAAGAGTTTAATCAATTTGATAAAAAAGATGGATTAGGAGACATCATTTTTCAAGCAAATTCAAATTATAAAGATCATAAGGGCTATATTTATTTTGGTAGCAGAGAAGGAATCACTCGTTTTCATCCAGCAAATCTAACTAGTAACGAGATACCACCACCCGTCCATATTACAGATATTCGAAAAATGTCTCCTGATCAAGAGATTCAAATAAATGCAACCTATGCAAAAGAAATTAATATTGAACACGATGAATATTATCTTTCTATAGACTATGCAGCATTAAATTATAATCGCCCAGAAAAGAATAAATATGCTTTTAAATTAGAAGGGTTCGAAGAAAATTGGAATCACCCCATAGGTAAGACTTCTGCAGTATATACAAACTTGGATCCAGGCAGCTATACTTTTAGAGTAAAGGCAGCAAATAACGACGGCGTTTGGAACAAAGTAGGCACCTCTATAAAAATCATCAAAAGACCTGCTTTTTGGCAAACTTGGTGGTTTAAAGTCTTGGGGATTTTACTCATTGGAGGACTACTTTATTGGGGAATGAAATATTATACCCGAAACATCAAAACTCGAAATAAAATTTTACAAAAATTTAATCAAGACCTTAATCAAGAAATCACTCAAAGAAAACAAGTAGAAGCAGTTTTACAGGAACGGGAACAACACATGGAACATTTAGTAAAAGTTCGAACCCAAGAATTAGAAGTTAAAAATCAAGAAGTTAAAAAACTCCTTTCCGATATTAGCCAACGTAATGAAAAATTAGAAGTGGAAATTGCCAAGCGTACGCAAAACTTAATTTTATCTAATAAAAATTTAAAACGATCCAATAAAGACTTAGAACAATTTGCTTACATTGCCTCCCATGATCTCCAAGAACCACTAAGAGTTGTTGGTAATTTCATTGGCCTGCTACGTAGAAGATATGAAACGCAACTTGATGAACAGGCTTTTCAATATATTGATTTTGCCGTAGATGGTGTTCAACGAATGTCGGAACAAATAAAAAGTGTATTGATCTTTTCTAAAGTAAGCCAAAGATTAATCAGCTATCAACCGACGGACGTAAACGAGGTAATCAAAACAAAACTACATGACCTTTCTACTAAAATTGATGAAAAAAAGGTAAGCTTTAAAATTGAAAATATGCCAGAAATAATTTGCGAAAAAACGCAACTTGCCATGGTGTTTTATAACCTTATCAGCAACGCTATAAAATTTAATAAAAGTGAAAAACCGTTAATTACCATCTCTAATCACTCAACGGCTGATAATGGTTTCTGGCATTTTTCTGTCAAAGATAATGGTATTGGAATTGAACCTAAATATCAAGAAAAAATATTTGAAATTTTTAGTCGATTACATAATAAAAGAGATTACGAAGGGACAGGCATTGGACTCGCTCTTTGTCAAAAAATAATTTATCGCCATGATGGAAAAATTTGGATTGAATCTGTAAAAGGCCAAGGAACTACCTTCCACTTTACGATTTCTAAACAATTAGCTAAGAAAAATCAATCTGTTGACCAATCGGTAAAAAATGACCTAAAAAAAGAGAAATCTAACATTGAAAAAAAACTTAAATCTTCCTAAATTTTATTACCTTTAGGTGATCCAAAAGCCAAAATTTATTAATGAACAAAATCGTAATTAATGGAAATGGCTACGCTTAGTAAACTTATTCCAGCTACCCTTTTGCTGGTTTTAGGAGTTATTGAAGCCATAGGCGGACTTTACCTAGAAGATAAACGAACTAAAAACGATTTTACGATTGAACTGCTCAGTTTAATCACCCTTCCTACCCTCATTCAACCTGGTATATTTTTATTGGTTCTTTGGATTATGGGTACGATGTTTCCTGGATTAGAGGATGCCTATATCCATCTTGCTATCGGTTGGCAAATTTTGGCTTTTCTGATTTTAGATGATCTTTCTCAATATTGGTGGCACCGACTGTCGCACGTCAGCCCAACCATGTGGAAATTACATCGACCGCATCATGTAGTGGAAGAAATGGGGGTCTTAGTCACCTACCGCAACGCTACTTTGTATTATGCTTTAATGCCAGGAATTTGGTTTTCGGCTTTATTGGTTTTTCTCGGAATGGGCTATGTCTATTTATTTTATTTACCCATAAAGTTAGTCATCATTTTACTCGCACACAGTGAGACGAAATGGGATCGACTTCTTTATAAATATAAAATCTTACACCCCATCGCTTGGATCGTCGAACGAACCATTTCTACGCCTAGCACCCATTATGCGCACCACGGTCTGACCGCAGAAGACGGCGTCTCGCATCCCAACGGAAACTTTGGCAACCTACTCTTTCTCTGGGATGTCATATTCGGCACCGCAAAAATTACTCGGAAGTACCCTACCCGATTCGGTGCTTGGAATCAACTAAAAGAACCTTGGTATGTTCAGCTACTATTCCCATTGATCCGATCCAAAGACCCTCGTAGTGAACTCCACTCTATTAAAACAGATCAAGATTACGATCCTTCCAAAGATTTTAAAGAATTTGGTAGCTAAGGAATATTGAATGCGGAATATCCAATCAGGAATACTGAATAAAAACCATCTATCGTGAAAACTACTTTTTGGGGATAATTTCATCTTAACGACTCAACCTTTCTTCTTCCTTTTTTGTTGATAAATAGGATGTACAAAATTGACTACTTTTGTGCTTTCAAAAATTTAAACCTGTAATTAAATTAACTATGATCATTTTATTATCCCCTGCCAAAACTTTAGACCTTAATCCTGTAAAACATCCTACTGCGACGCAACCTCGATTATTGGATGATAGTAAAACCCTTGTTGGGGTACTTAAGAAAAAGAAGGCGAGTGATCTTAAAAAATTGATGAAAGTCAGCGATAATATTGCTACTTTAAATGTGGAGCGTTTCCAATCCTTTACTACGCCATTTACTACTAAAAATGCGAAACCGGCCATCCTTGCTTTTAAAGGAGATGTTTATACCGGTTTAGAAGCAGAGACTTTTAATAAAACAGAATTGAACTTCACGCAGAAATATGTTCGAATCCTTTCTGGTTTATATGGTCTTTTAAAACCGCTTGACCTCATGCAACCTTACCGTCTTGAGATGGGTACTAAATTAGAAACAGGGAAATTAAAAAACCTTTATGAATTCTGGGATAACCGAATTACGGATTTATTAAACGATGATTTTAAAAAATCTAAATCTACGGTATTTCTAAATTTGGCTTCGCAAGAATATATGAAATCGGTAAAAACAGATCGTTTAGCAGGTCCACTCGTTAATATCCATTTTAAAGAAAACAGAGATGGAAAATTAAAAGTAATTGCTTTTAATGCGAAGAAAGCGCGCGGTGCGATGACCAATTTGATTGTAAAAAATAAGATCAAATCGGTGAATGGTTTATATGGATTGGAAGTGAATGGATATGTTTATGATGAAAGCTTGTCGGATAAGGAAAATCTTTGTTTTGTGAAGTAGATGGAAGTTATTTTAGAGGCGTTAAAATCTTATGAGTGCGTAATCAATTTAGGATATTTGCTGGTTAGCCTGTGTCGGCTGACTTAGAGTGTTAAACAAAAAGTGACACTAAGTTAGTAACATTTTTCATCTTAATTCTTTATGAAATTTCAGGGTGATTTATGCCAAGATTTAAACAGATTACATATATCTTATTTTTTTAATGTTCATTTTTTTGGCAGAAAAAAAACGAAACAAAAAATCTGCCGCCTGTCGCATTTTTCGAACTCAGCACTTCTAAGAAAAAATCA
>JALZUU010000770.1 GCA_023300665.1 Saprospiraceae bacterium
GATTACGATGAGATTCTTCGAGATCGATCTATTTTTCCTATCAAAGCAATGGTAGATCGTTATCCTGGATTAAAGCTTATTACAGGGATTTCTACTCAACGAGAGTTAACAGCAGATGAGCCTCATGGTCCTGCGGTGCGTACTTATGAACGACAAGGAAAGACACGTTATTTTGAAGTTGGAAATGCTGCCATTCAGCTCTCCGCCAATTCTAATGAAGTACCCATTTATATAAAGTCTAAGTTGGTTCCTGGAGCAGAGTTTTTGCCGTATCGACGGGTTTTCTTTTTTCTAGAACCATTGGTGAAAAAATTAGATGGCTCTATGGCTGGTCTTGCAACACAAGAAGAACGAGATATTCTTTCCGGATCATCAAACGAAAAAATAGCACCCGTCATTTGTTATGAATCTATTTATGGTTCTTATGTAACAGATTATGTACAGAAAGGAGCAAATGCATTATTTATTGTAACCAATGATGGTTGGTGGGATAACACAGCAGGTCATCGGCAGCATCTTGCTTATGCGCGCTTACGTGCGATTGAGACCCGGCGTAGCATTGCACGTTCTGCGAATACAGGTATCTCTGGTTTTATCAATCAACGTGGAGATGTTTTACAAGCGACGAAGTATGACGAGGCCATTGCAGTCAAAGGCAAAATTCAATTAAATAATGAAATGACTGTTTATACAAAATGGAAAGACCTGATCGCTCGGATCATGGCATTCTTAAGTATCTTATTACTATTAGATGGATTTGTAAAAGGGAGAATGGGTAAGAAGAAATAGAGAGACTCAGTTCAGAAAATTCCTAGCTTCTTCTCTATTAAATAGAATAATTTTTTAACGACTATCGACCTCGGAAACCACCTTTACGACGTCCTCCACCTCTCATTCCTTGAGCGTGCTTCATTTGTCCACGTTGGCTGAGGGCCTTTTCGAACATTTTAATTTGGTCTTTCATGACTGGCTCGGTTACTTTGAGCTTTTTCATTTCCTGAAAAATAGCCTTTGCCTTAGTCCATTTATTTTTGCTGACATTGATATTCGCTAATTGGAGGAGTACCATTGCTTTTTCATTATCAGAAGGAAGTTCGATTGATTGTGCTTTGGTTAACCATTCTTCGGCAGCAGTATGGTCTTTTCGGTTCATTGCTAAAGTACCTTTGATCATATAGAAAAAAGCACGATTGGTTTTGAGCAGCCATTCTGGTTTTAAGGTTAGGCCTAATCTTTTTTCAGCTGCCTCAAATTCTTGATCTTGCACAAGTTGTGCGGTAGATTGTACGGTTCCAAATAATATATAACCAGCAAGTAATGCGATACCAATCAGTAAAAGTGGAAAAGCATACCAGAATCCTTGAAAAATGGTGAGTAAAACACCTCCTCCAAGAAATAAACCAATCAGCGCAAATCGAACGTATATATTTATTGTAAACATACTTTTATTTTTAAACAACTACTTAGTCTATCAAAGATACAAAAATCTATGAATACTCTATAATGGTCCTTAAAATGATGACTTTAGTGTGAATTTCGCTATTAATTTTAGACAAGCTCTTAAGCTAATGCGCCTTCTAATCGTCCGATATGTTCTTTGATAATTAGGTCATTGGTTTTATAACCCTTGGCTTTATCTAAGTATTTTTTTGCCTCAGAACGATCATTTGCCTGATAAGCGAAATTGGATAAATTGATGGCTGCCAGTGCATTATCGGTGGGTGTTCGTAAGCCAATGTCTAGTGCATTCGTTAGATGTCGTTGTGCCTGTGGAACTGCATTTCGCTGCGCGGCAATCATTCCTTTAGTAAAATGATAATAGGCCCGATGTCGTTTAAGTAACCACTCCGGTTTTTTTACCTGATCGATCAACTGCTCTGCTTTATCCAACTGACCACTGCGAAGCAACATAAATGCAGCCGAGACATTACTGGTCAGAAAATGCGTCAACAATAATAAAACACCCGCAAGATATAGATACCAAGCCGAACCAATTCCTTCCACAACATGCATCCAAACTGCTATGCCTAAAAATACAATCACCAATAAAAAACGAATACGAGCAATAAACATAAAGGGACAAGTTTTGAGTTTTAATCTATTTGGAAGTCTTAGTTTTCAATCAAAGAAAAGCGATAGAAGCGCCATTATTAATTATTCATTAAACACGCTATCAGAGAATATTATTCATTAATAATTAACCAACATCCAATTTCCTCCCACCTCTAAATGTCTTCCTTGTGGAAAAACTTGTTGAAAAGTTCCTTTAAAAAAGGTTTTAGTTTTTTCTAAATCTTCTTCTGTATTGGCCAATCGATTATAAAGTAATAAACCCTTAGGGCTTAATAATTCTTTGGTGTTTTCTAAAAAAAAGGATTGCGTAAAAAGATCTGGAATTACATCATCCAAAAAAATATCTACGGCAATTAGATCAAATTTTTCTTCCGTTACTTGTACCCATTGTGCGGCGTCTGCACAAATCATTTGAACGGGAGAACGGAGATAAGGTAACTCGTATTTACTAGCAAGATAGATGACTTGTTCGTCAATTTCTACAGCAGTGTAAGCATAATCAAGTCCCATTTTTTCTAAAATAATCGGAATACTTGCCATCCCAAAACCGAGGATCAATACCTTTTTAATATTCCGTTCTTTCAGATCTAATGCTTCAAAAGCACCTGAAAAATTATCATACAAATCCGCATAAGAATAAATAGCATTTTCGGTACAAAGCTGATATCGTCCATTAACGAGGCAGACATGTAGTGCTGGATTTAATTCACTGGGTGCATCCTCAATATGAAATTCTGTTAGGTAACTCAACCATTTTTTCCAAGGAGCAGGTCTCACTGAAGAATGGCTTTTTCCCAAGAACGATATGCTTGATCCGTTTCAAAAACATTTTGTAAAATTTGCTGATCTATTTCTGTTAACTCTTTGTCGCGTCGCTTCATCATAATGCGAGCGGTGTCCAATGCTTTTGCTAGGGTATAAGTGGTATACTTTTGATCTCCACCCCAAGAGAAAGAAGGAATAAAATTGCGTGGATAACCACCTCCAAAAATATTAGCAGAAACACCAATGACAGTCCCCGTATTAAACATGGTATTGATGCCACATTTTGCGTGATCTCCCATGATCAAACCACAGAATTGTAAACCAGTTTTTCCGAATCGTTGTGTTCCATAATTCCACAACTTAACTTCAGAGTAATTATTTTTCATATTAGAAGCATTGGTATCTGCTCCTAAATTACACCATTCACCGATGACACTATTACCTAAAAATCCATCGTGTCCTTTGTTAGAATAACCAGTAAACACAACATTGTTAACCTCGCCTCCTACTTTACAATAAGGACCAAGCGTCGTAGCGCCGTAAATTTTTGCGCCCATTTTTAAGATACTCTTTTCATTCATTGCTAACGGACCTCGAATAATACAGCCTTCCATTATCTCAGCATCTTTTCCAATATAGATGGGACCTTTGCTGGCATTTAAAGTAGCATGTTCTACGATCGCACCCGGTTCTAAGAAAATATTTTCAGGGGCAGTAACTCGATTGGTATCAGAAAGTGGTTGAGACGTACGCTTCTTTGTCAGTGCCTCAAAATCTATTTTAATCGCTTGATCATTATTACTAAAAATATCCCAAAGGTTATTGATTTTTAATAATGGAGTGTCGCCAATATCAAAGCCTTGAAGTTCTTCAATTTCTTGATCTTGAATCAAGCTATTGAATTGTGCCTCGTTGAGTCGAGCGGCGATTAATTCATCATTGTGGAGTAGTGCTTCGTTGAGTTCTAGTTGCTCAATCAATTTACAGATACCAGGTAGTGGTAAGAGTGATCCGTTGATGACAATATTATCGGCTTCGATCGTCATCGGGTATTTTTGGGAAAGATGTTCCTGCGTGATAAAGGAAACTTTTGTTTCTGCCCACTTTTCCCATTTTTCTCGGATGGTCAAAATTCCTACGCGTAATTCTCCAACGGGGCGGGTATAAGTCAGTGGTAATAAGTTGTCCCAAACTTCATTGTCAAATAAAATGACGTTTTTCATAGTCTCAAAAAATTATTAGGCTCAAGTATAATGTAAGGTAATCTCCTCGTTTTTTCCCTCCCAGTAATGGGGTTAGTTTGGGTAGGGGTAGGAAAATCTTAGGGTGTATTAAATTTAGTCAGGGCTAAGGTACTATGTTTTCAGGATTTTATTAGCATCATAAGCTATAAAACAAATTACTCACGAGAAAGGGTGGTATTTTGAGCAGAGTAGATACACAAAAGCCCGAAACGTTATAAACATTTCGGGCTATGGTTACTTTCAAAAAAGTATTAATTCTTTATTCAGCGTCTTTTGCTGTTTCCTCGTCCATCTTAGTTTTGGAAAAACGAGAATTAGCAAAACGTTTCTTAAATTTATCAATACGTCCAGCTGTATCCACGTATTTCATCTTACCAGTGAAAAACGGGTGTGAAGTATTAGAAATTTCCACTTTAATCAATGGGTATTCATTACCGTCTTCCCAAGCAATGGTTTCTTTAGAAGGAGCACAAGACTTAGTTAAGAATGCTTCCTCGTTGGATACATCTTTGAAAATTACGGTTCTATACGCTGTTGGATGGATATCTTTCTTCATTATTGAAATATTTTTATTTTCGGATTGCAAAGATAAGACAAATCTGACAATATTAAAAGGGAGAAATACCTTTATTTTCTTATTTTTAACCATGAAAACGCCACAATATTCCCGCTTTTCCTTTCTATTCAGCTATTTACTAGTTTTTTTTGGCTTTTCAAGCCTTCAAAGCCAGGTACCTTTTGAGTGCGATGGAAACTTCTTTTTATCATTAACCGATAATGGTCAAAGCCAGTTTTATACCTTGGAGATTAATCCAGCGACGGGAGGAGTTGACTTTAATCCGTTGGGCACCACCTCTGGTTTTCGTATTAATGCGGTAGGATATCGATCAACGGATAATCTTATTTATGGAGTGAGTCCTATCAATGCCCAATTTCTATATCAGATTGATGCGATGGGACAAGTTGTTGATCTTGGATTGCTCAATGGATTAAGCACGCCTCCTTATTATGCTGGAGACGTTACACCCGATGGGAATTTTTTGTGCTTGTTGGGAAATGGAGGATCTGTTGTGTCGACGGTTAGACTTAATTCTGGAAATTTTGAGACAACAAATACGGCGCTTTCTACGAATAGTGGCCGCAATATTTTTTGTACCGATATGGCCTTCGATCCCATCAGTGGAGAAATTTACAGCTTTGATGCTGTTTGGCAGCGACTGGTAAAAATAGATCTATCAAATAATACCATTGATGATGAAACTTATCCAACGACTAATGCGGCAGATGGAATTGGTGCTTTGTTTTTTGACAGCTTCGGTAGTTTGTGGGGATATGGAGATGCGCCAGGAGAAGGAGATGCTCGAAATTTATACCAAATAAATATTGAAACTGGATCGGTAGTGCTTCGCGAAAATGGACCTCCTTCGCCGGGTAAAGATGGTTGTAGTTGTCCTTATAATGTTCAAATGCAAAAGACGGTTACTCCAACGGTTGCTGTTTCTTGTTCTGAAGTAAGTTACCAATTTTTGATCGCTAACCTTAGTGGGGATAGCCAAACTGGCATTGACTTTATTGATGAACTTCCTACAGGAATGACGATTACTGAAATCACCCGAAATCCTTATACAGGCAATGTGATAAGTGGGGTAGGAACGAATGAATTACGTATCGAAAATATGGAGGTAACGCAAGGTATTGATAGTATCGTGATTAAAGTGTTTTTAGAAAATGACCTGGAGGGTATTTATAAAAATCAAGCAAAATTATTTGGCCTTCCAGATAGATTCGGCGGAGAGACTTTTTCGGATGATCCGCTAACTTTGATTCGACCAGATTCTACTGCTTTAATTGTAACACCATTAACCGTTAATTTTAATAATAACGAGCTGCCACTTTGTCTAGGCGACACGCTTCTTTTAGAACCAATCAGTAATGGTACAAATTTTACTTGGAGCACTGGAGCAACAAATTCAAGTATTATGATTTCTGAGCCAGGTAATTATTCGGTTACAGTTACCAATGATTGTGAAATGTCGGTGGATGAAATTTTGGTTACTCAAGAATCTCAGGTCTTGAATCTTGGTGATGATACAACGATTGCATTGGGTGAGGAGTTAATCTTACGTCCTCAGTATTTTGGTTTTAATAATCCAGTCTTTTCGTGGTCGGCAGACCAGCCAGCAATAGATCTTTGTATAGATTGTCCACGTCCAATAATCCGACCGGTTTTTACCACTGTTTATAAATTGGAAATGCAGGATTCGTTGGCTACTTGTAATTTACAAGACTCAATAGTGGTTACGGTCACCACAGATCGTGAAGTCTTTGCACCCAATGCTTTTAGCCCCAATGGAGATGGTGTAAATGATTTTTTTACGATCTATGCTAAAGGACCTGTGATCATCAAGCGACTAGAAATTTTTAATCGTTGGGGGGATTTGGTTTTTATAGGAGAAGGAATGGATACCAATAATGAGCAACTTGGCTGGGATGGATTTTTTAAAAATGAAAGGATGAATACAGGCGTTTACATTTGGCAAGCCGAGCTAGAATTTTTAGATGGAGTAGTGGAGCGAAAATTTGGAGATGTATTGTTGGTTCGGTAATGAATTTATTTTTTCAATTCTAAAACAAAATCGTCAGCTTTGATGATTTCAACATTTGGAAAATCGATCGTTTTTCCAAATGTTGAAATGTTTGTCGTTAGAAACAATGTATTTTACATTTCCGGCGATTGCACAATCAATAAACTTGTTGTCGTCAGGATCTTCCTTGATTAATAACCAGTTATAATATACTTTAATCTGTTCAACATTTTCTAAATTAGTGAGAAGTTCTCCAACGTTTTTTGCTATTTCTGGAGTTGTTTTGTACTCAATGATTTCCATATATTCTTGGAAAATTTCATTGCTTATAATCAAGGATATTTCTTTGTTTAATAATGCATCAAAGATCGGTCGATGTTTGGAAGTTTTAAGAAGAGAAGTTAATAACACATTTGTATCTAAAACTATTCTCATTTAGTTTTATTTTTTGATCTCATATGTTCATTAGACCATTCGTCTATTTTTTTTTCGTCCCAGTTGTTTTCTTCAAATAACTGGTCCATTTGGCTAGTAATTTTATCAGCAAAATACTTTGATAAAAGATCTTTAATCTCAAATATTTGTTCATCACTTAGATCAAAACTAAATACTTTTAATAGTTCTAATTGAATATTACTTAACTTCCTTGCCTGATTCATGTCGAATATTATTTTGTATATTCAATTTAAGAAAGTTTTATGAAAAAACAAAATCCTAGTCTTCACAATATTCCACCAACACATCCAGTAAAACCTTCCATCGTTTTTTAATCTCCTTTAACCGTTTTTGGCTAATGGTCCCCATGATGGTGTCTTGCAATACTAAGGTTGTGACTCCCTTTTTTTCTTCTAGTGTAAATTTTAAATATGAAATGGCAGGCCCACCAAAATCCGGGCTTAAGTCTCCGCGCAACACTAAATGATTTGGACTATGCAACGCAATAATAGTTGCCCAGACAAATCCTTCATTCTTACCAGCGTCTTCGTACAGTAAACCACCAAGCTTAGGTTCAAGCACCATTTTTACGGCTGTTGGAGACTGATAAAAATCAGTAACCCACCACTGATCGACCTGTTGCGTAAGCGCTTCCCAAACTTTCGTCTGATCAGCTGACATACGGCAAGACAAATCAATCGTGCTCGTAATAATGCGTTTTGCATTCTGTCCCATTTTCCTGGAAGTTTGGTCGGTATAATATTTCAACTGAATCAACTGATCAACCCACTCGTCGTAAGTCTTTTGTATCGGTCCAGGATTAAGATAGTTCCATCTTGATTTTCCCTCCTTACGGGTGGTAATCAGGTGAGCTTTCTCTAAAATACCTAAGTGTTTCATGATGGCAAAGCGTGAGAGGTCTTTAGCAAAGTATTGACTAATCTCACCGGTAGTCCGTGGAGCGCTTTTCAACAAATCTAATATCGACCTGCGGGTCGGATCCGATAAAGCCTTCCAAATCATATTAAGTGTTTCTATATGTTACCAAAAGGTAACATGACAAAAGTAGTAATATTTAACACATTGACAAAGAACTTGTCAATATTTTTGAAAATCTTAAGGGTAAAAGTTGAAATTAGGCGTGATTAAGCACTAAAGGAGCCATAATAGAGTAGTACTTGCCAACTGAAAAGAGATAATATTGAGAGGAGATTTAGATAAATAGTATGTAAAGATTTGAAATATTGAATATGGAATATCCAATCCGGAATATTGATTGAACTTTAGATCGGTAAAAGGAGGTGAAGTCGAGTTCTGTTTTTATTTATCAATCACGATAAAAGTGCATTATTAATTAAAAAAACACGATAGAAGGGCATTATTAATTTTTCATCAATTAATTATTAATTAACAAAACCTAACTAAAACAATCCGCATTTGCTTGTTCGATTGGATAGAGATCATATAAAACTTGAATTTCATCATGAGATAAAGCCCGATCAAAAATCCGGAGCTCATCCAAGATCCCTTGAAAACGTCTAGTGCCACCAGAACCAATACAAGGACTATTAGAAAAATTAAGTGGAGCATCATTGCCAATATCGACACCGCTACAACGAGTTCCTGAATGCATCAAAATACCATTGATATAGGTATGCGCGTGACGACCCTCGCGAACTAGCGCATAATGGTACCAGCCTGTATTTTTTAAATCAGGAGAAATTTCACCATAGCTGATGTCTTCTTCTTGAAGCACGTCGGTTTGGATTTTTTGAGCACGTTGGTCGAGTTGAATATCAAAAACATATTCCAATCCACAGTCACTGCGTTTGGATAAAAGACTTTGTTTAAAAATAGATTTTTTTTCAGTTTTAAAATAAAAACTCACCGTAAAATCAGAGGTGGTAAAACACCGATTAACTACCCCCGTAAATTCTACATAATCATTTTTTCCATCCAATAATAATCCATTATTATCAATTCCGCACCAGCAACTAGGATTGCCAAAGAGTTTACCATCGCAACTATTACCAGAATCATCGCGAGCATCACATTCATCAAAAGAATAGTAAGCCACCTGACCATAACTTAAATCAGGTGAGGAAGGTGGAGTAGTGGTATTGCTAACCAAAAAAAGCGAAAAGAAGAGTAGGAGATAGTTCATGTTTTTTATTTTATAAAGAGCAACATACTATTGAACATTTGCGGGCGGATGCACCTCTCCGGCGGTACTGCCGGAGCTGGGAGGCAGCAAATGGAAGAAATGTTCAGTAGTATGCTTTTGAAGTTACTTTAAACAGCTTCTTAATTAAAATAATAAAAATCATGCAGAAAGGCAAAAAAAATCGGTGCTAAAAGCCATTGTGCCTTCAGTACCGATTTTAGAAAGAAGCTAATTACTTCTTATATTAATCACAAAATTCTTACATCACCTTCTGCGATATGGATCGCTTTTAATTCCGTAGTCTTACTTTGTAGATCAACAGAACCATTCTCTAATTTAAGTACACCACGTGGGCAAACCGCTGCACAGATTCCACAACCTACACAAGAAGCACGAACGATATTTTGTCCTTTTTGTGCGTAAGCACGAACATCAATTCCCATCTCACAGTGCGTAGAACAATTTCCACAACTGATACACTGGCCACCATTGGTCGTAATTCTAAAACGAGAAAAGAACTTTTGTTGTAATCCTAATAGTGCTGCCATTGGACAACCAAAACGACACCAAACTCTACTTCCCATCAATGGATAAAATCCAACTCCGACAACACCCGAAAACGCAGATCCAATGAAAAAACCGTAAGACTTTCTCAAAACTCCACCATCAATAATAAAGCCTCCTGTGAAATAAGCAACAACGGTCAATATTGAAATGATTCCAACTACTGCGCTGATGATGGTTACTAAACGAGCTTTAGATTTATTAATTTCTTTTTTGTTTGCTTGTACCACTCCGATTACCATTAAACCAACTAGTACAATAAGTCCAATTGCAATTGGTTTAGAAATCAATACATTTCTATCGACAGTATAATAAGAGTAAATAGTGGCAGCAGTCATGAACGTTACAAGAACTAGTACCGTATGAATCATCCAACGCTCTATTTGCCAAGCTTTCAAAGACTTATCAGATAAGTGACGGAAAGGATCACCAGCAGTTTCTGCTAATCCACCACAACCACATACCCATGAACAATACCAGCGTTTTCCATAAAAATAAGTAAGTGTTGGGGAGATGATAAACACCATGGCTAGTCCAAAAAGCAACATAAACATCCCGACATTTCCAGCATTTAGAAGACCATTTAGATTCCAATCATAGAAAAAATAAGAATTTAAAGGCCACATATTGGTGAAACTATAATAAGGATATTGAAGCTTTTGCATGATTTCAGGTAGTAAAAATGCAAACCCAAGCTGAAAGAACATCACTGAAATGGTTCTGACAATCTGATATTTATTATGTCGATATTTTAGAATAAACTTTATTCCAAAAGATAAAATTGCTACGGTGTAAAGCGTTCCATATACAAACCATTGACTAGCAGGATTGCCACTTAAAGCTCTAGAAAGTGGATCAAAAAATGCGACCAATCCAGTACTACTTGCACCATCCATACCTAGTCCTAGGTATTGAGGAAACCAATATAGAACAATATAAAAACCGGTTAAAATAATACCTATTATCCATCCCCATAATCCTTTACTAGATACCGAACTAAACCAAACACCATTATTTTTGATCCCTGCAGGAAGGGTCATATAAGCGCGCCAGGAATAAACGATCGTTCCACCCATAATTAGAGAAATGGCTGTGTATAACCAGGTGCTATTTTGAATGGCTCCATTGCCAGACAAGGCAATTACCATAAATAACAATCCTACGCCACCTACTGCGGCAGCTAATTTTTGAATTAAATCAGTAAACGGAGGGGCCGGATTGGCCAGTGACATACTTTTTTGAACTTGACTCATTTGATGATATATTTTTTCTTATTTCGTTGCTCCATTGGATTCAACGGAAGATTGATTTAAGGGTTATTTTTTATGATTTTAAAAAGGCAAATACTTTATTCCAGCTTCGCTCATGCTTAACGGATAAATTCTTACCACTTTCTTTATTGTAAATAGCGACGACTTCCGCTTCGTGTTTTTCATAAAATTCTGGATCAAAATTCGCTAATCCAAGATTTGTAATAACGGTTTCAATATTTGTTTTCTCCTTGATCCATTTTTCACAGACTTCATGTCGGAAACGAACACCCATCAGATTAAATCCGACGATATGACCGCGATCTTCATCATAGATAATTCGGATAGACTTTCGACCTTCAGCGTGTTCCCAATAAATCATACGATGTGCTTCTGGTTGGTTGGCTCGAACATCACCGTATACTTGGTATTCGATGTCCATAAACTTAGCGGAGTTAAACCAGATACCTGGATCATAGGCAATCCGTTTTTCACAAATATTATAAGCAACCGTTTCTCCCATCATACGACCAGTATACCAGATCGCTTCGACACCTCTTCGACCAGGATTTGGTTCGCGTTGTTCAGAACAATCACCAATCGCATATACATCAGGAATACTGGTTTCGAGATTTTTGTTGACCAAAATACCTCGACCCGTTTCAATTCCAGTATCTGCTAAAAATTTGATATTTGGATGTACACCAGCCGTTAGACCGACAAAGCCACATTCGATTCGTTTACCAGATTTGGTGACAACAGCGCAGGCTTCTCCTTGACCATCGTCGATAATTTCAGCTAGTTCTTCTTCTAGTTGTAAATCAATGCCGTGGCGTACAATTTCTCGATTAATCATGGCGGATTCTTCTGGAGGCATAACACCACTCCAATAAGATTTTTCGCGCACTAAAATAGTGACTGGAATATGTCGACTATGAAACATCTCGGCCATTTCTAACCCAATCAGTCCACCACCGACAACTACTGCCTGCTTTAGGCCAGCACTATATTTTTCCATCGCTTCCAAATCTTGGTAACTATAAAGACCATGAACTCTTTTGAGATCTTGTCCAGGCCAGCCAAATTTGTTGGGGGTAGAACCAGTAGCTAAGATGAGTTTATCGTAAGAAAGAGAATCTCCTTCTTTAAAGACTAATTTTTTTTGTTTAGTATCTACTTGCTGAACATATCCTCTCTTTAGATCGATTCTATTCTTTTCCCAAAACCATTCTTCATAAGGCTGAGTATCTTTGAAGCGCATATGCCCCATGTAAATGTACATGAGCGCTGTACGAGAAAAAAAATGGTCCGTTTCTGAAGAAATGACCGTGATTTTGTGATCACTCAGTTTTCGAATAAATCTTGCTGCGGTGATTCCGCTAATTCCGTTTCCAATGATTGCAATGTGCATAAATTAAATTTTTTCTAAAAAAACAAAAAAAAAACAACTAAGAAAAATCTAAGGTAAGAATAATGTATGAAGTAAAGATGAATGTCATTAGGGGGACAAGAAAAAAGACATAAGAAGGCAAATAAAAAAATCAGCTAAATTGTATCATTTATTTGATCTTTAGTTTAATATTTTGGCTCATACTACTGGACATTTGCGCGTTTGTGGCCACTCTCCGGCGGCACTGCCGGAGCTGGGAGGCAGCAAATGGAAGAAATGTCTAGTAGTATGATTTTGGCTTTTAACGACCAATCTATTTTTAGCAAACTATGCAGGATATTCTACAAAATTTCTAGGTGTTTCGTAAAGACGAATGGATAGGTCATACTTTTTGTCCAACTGGGCTCGTAGTTTTTGCCAAATCACGTAGCAGATGTTTTCTGCAGTAGGATTAAGACTTTTAAATTCTGGAACTTGTAAATTCAGGTTTTTATGATCGAATTGATCCTCTACATGTTCTTTAATCAAGTCTTTTAAAATTTTTAGATCAATTAAATATCCAGTCTCTTGGTCCACTTCTCCTGTTACTTTTACCTCCATCTCGTAGTTGTGGCCATGAAAATGTTCATTACTACATAAACCAAAAACTGCCTCATTGCGTTCGTCCGTCCAATCGGGACGATAGAGTCGATGAGCAGCATTGAAATGGGCTTTTCTAAAAACGGAAATACGCATTAGTTTTTAATTTGGAAGTTTTTAAAAAGATTCAAAATTAACTATTATTCTAATATTGTTTTTTGATAAGTAGTTGTTTTTGAATAAGTTAAAAATTAACCCGTAATAAATGTCTTAAAAAGTGTATTTTTACGAAAATAATTTGGTTGTAGTAGCGTGAAAAAGAGGAGTACTGAAATAAAAGCGAACATTCCCACAAGGATGAGCATATAATAAATTTTGGAGATCTAAATCTCATTTTTTTAAAAAAATTTAGATAATTCATTGAAAATCAGTGAATTATATTTTAAAAGCAGTTTTGTACTTAGACAAAATTGTCCATATTCGCCCCATTTCTACCCCTTTTTGATCGTTGTAGCAGCCAGCTACCGATTTATCTATGCAATTCAAGCAAATAATTGGTCAACAGTCTATCCGACAATCGCTAACGGAAACCGCCCGGGCCGAACGTATTCCCCACGCTCAGTTGTTTCTTGGACCGGTAGGCTCAGGTAATTTATCACTCGCCTTCGCTTACGCGCAATATATCCTTTGTACAGACAAAAGCGAAACAGACGCTTGTGGTCTGTGTAGTAATTGCAAAAAGGCACAAAAATTTATCCATCCAGATATTCATTTCTCTTATCCTTGTGTAGGGTCAAAAGTAGTTAGTACGCAGTTTATAGAACAATGGCGTACTGCTATTTCAGAAAACCCCTATCTGAACGTCAACCAATGGCTACAATCTATCGGTGCAGAAAATAAACAAGGAAATATAAATAAGGACGAATGCCTAGATATTATTCGAAAACTTAGTTTAAAAGCCTTCGAAGGGTCTCATAAAATTCTTTTACTTTGGTTACCTGAATATCTAGCCAAAGAAGGGAATCGTTTATTAAAACTGATCGAAGAACCACCAGAAAATACCGTATTCTTACTGGTAGCTGAAAACCAAGAGAAAATTTTACCAACTATTCTCTCTCGCTGTCAATTGGTAAAGATTCCAAGATTATTAGACGAAGAAGTAGCAGAAGGATTACGTCAAAAAGGTTTGACGGATGAAAAACAATTACAAGAGATAGTTTATCTCGCAGATGGAAACTTTAATCAAGCGCTTCAGTTAATAGATCAGCAACAAAATGATAATGCGACCATCTTACTCGACTGGCTACGAAAATGTTATGGTGGAAAAGGAGTTGAACTGCACAGCTGGGTTGAAGGTATTGCAAAGATTGGTAGAGAAAGCCAAAAACATTTTCTTAAATATGGATTGCATTTTATGCGCGAATTTTTAGTGCTAAAAATGACTGGACAATCCGTCGTAAGACTACAAAAAACCGAACTCGAAACTGCTCAGCGAATGTTGCGAGTAATGGATTTTGAGCAGGTAGAAAAAATTACAAAAATAATGGACCATTGCTATTTCGCAGTTGAGCGAAATGCGCATCCGAAAATTTTATTTCTGGATGCATCCATCAAAATAAATCGAATTTTAAAATCTAAAATCCCAGCATAGCGTATAGTAGGAGCGTATTGCAATACGCCCCTACTATACGCTACGTTGATAAAATAAAAAATATGGCTTGTTCAAGTTGTTCGCCCGGAAAAGATGGTAAACCTGGAGGTTGTAATAGCAACGGTGGCTGCGGCTCCGGTGGTTGTAATCGACTCAATACTTACGATTGGCTATCTACCATGGAATACGAAGATCCTTCTGCCTATGGTTTACTTGAGGTTAGTTTTAAGCAAGGGGCTAGTAAAGAATTTTTTCATAATCCACCTCATGTACACGCTATCACGGGTGATATGGTCGTAGTAGATACGGGGAATGGTTGGAATGTAGGTCGTGTTTCCCTTTCTGGAGAATTGGTGAGATTGCAGATGAAGAAGAAAAAAGTGAAAGAAGATTCTATTATTAAAAAAGTAATCCGAATCGCCAACCAGCGAGATTTAGAGAAAAAAGCAGAAGTGGCTTCTGACGAAAAACCCATCATGGTACGAGCTAGAGTAATTGCTCGTAAACTTGGTCTTAAGATGAAAATTGGAGATGTTGAAGTACAAACAGATCGTCGAAAAGCCACTTTCTATTATACGGCAGATGGACGAATTGATTTCCGGGAACTGATTCGTCAGTATGCGAAAGATTTTAGAATAAAAATTGAAATGCGACAGATCGGAGCGCGTCAAGAGTCCGCTCGTATTGGAGGAATTGGTTCTTGTGGTCGAGAGCTTTGTTGTTCTACTTGGCTTTCTGATTTTAAATCAGTCTCTACGGCTGCCGCTCGTTATCAAAATTTAGCCATCAATCAATCTAAACTTTCAGGACAATGTGGTCGACTTAAATGTTGCCTCAATTTTGAACTGGACTCTTACATGGATGCACTTTCTCATTTTCCGAAAGGAGCAGATAAATTAAAAACAGAAGCAGGGACGACGGTTCTAGTAAAAACAGATGTTTTTAAACAACTGATGTATTATTGCTATGAAAAAGATCGCGGTCGCGGAAAATTCTATCCACTAAAAGTAGAGAAGGTAAAAGAAATTTTGGCAATGAATCGAAATGATGAAATGCCACTTGATTTAAATATCATGGCCATGAATTTTGAAGAAGTCGAACCAGTAGGGGTGGAAGAGAATCTAACAGGGGTCATTGATTTGCCACCAGAAAAGCGAAGAAAAAGCAACCGTTCTCGAAAAAATAATCGCAAAAAATCAGGCGACCATCGCGGTCCCAAAAAAGATAAACCTGCTGGGCCAAAGGCGGAAGCTAAAGATAAAACAGATGGCGATAAACCAAAAAATCGAAACAAAAATCGAGGACGTGGACGTCGCGGACCTAAACCTAATAATAAATCAAACGACGGAAATAAAGGAAATAATAATAACAACGATAAAAAATAGGTGTAATAAACATTATGACTTCTTTTGGT
>JALZUU010000771.1 GCA_023300665.1 Saprospiraceae bacterium
GCCATAGAAAAACCTGCCTCGTCTTTATAATCTCCATCGGTCTTACGCCATTCGTGATAGGTGTTGGTGATCCGTGCAATGTCTTCGTCAGAAAGTTCACGAGTCCGGCGATTGATCAGGTGTCCTAGATTACGCGCATCGATAAAAAGGATTTCATTGGTACGGTCTCGATAGGTCTGTTTACCGGTAGGCGGAGGGCCACCGCTACGATCTCGTGACATAAACCAAAGACAAGCAGGAATCTGCGTATTAAGAAATAACTTAGCGGGTAGATTGACGATACAATCTACCAGTCCTGCTTCGATCATCCGTTGTCGGATCTCCCCTTCACCGCCCGACTTAGAAGTCATGGAGCCTTTGGACAAAACAAAACCAGCCACTCCCTTGGGTGCAAGATGATACATAAAATGTTGTACCCAGCCGAAGTTGGCGTTACCCGTTGGTGGTGCGCCGTATTGCCAACGTCCGTCATTTCGAAGCAGGTCACCGCTCCAATCGCTCACATTAAAAGGAGGATTGGCGATGATAAAGTCCGCTTTTAAATCTTTATGTGCATCGTTTAGAAAAGAACCTTCGTTGTTCCATTTTACCTGACTGCTATCTAGACCACGGATGGCGAGATTCATCTTGGCCAGTCGCCAAGTAGTTAGATTGCTTTCTTGTCCATAGATTGAAATATTGTCAATCTTCCCTTGATGTTCGGTAACAAATTTTTCAGACTGCACAAACATACCCCCCGAACCACAGCAAGGATCATAGACCCGACCTTGATAAGGTTCGAGCATTTTGACGAGCAGTTCTACCACACTTCGTGGCGTATAAAACTGTCCCCCTTTTTTTCCTTCCGCCAAGGCAAACTCTCCTAGAAAATATTCAAAGACATGCCCTAGAACATCCGCACTCCGTGACTTGGCATCACCAAGAGCAATATTACTCACCAGATCGATCAAACCACCGAGTGCGGTCGCATCGAGATTTTGGCGGCCATAGACTTTAGGTAAAACACTTTTAAGAGAAGGGTTATCACGTTCGATGGCATCCATTGCCGCGTCGATATCTTTCCCAACATCGGGCAGTTTGGCTCTCGATTGTAGAAATGACCAACGAGCGGATGGCGGTACAAAAAAGACATTTTCGGCTTTATACTCATCTCGATCTTCAGGATCAGCGCCATCGTATTCCCCTTTTCCTGCTTCGAGTTTAGCGTAGAGTTCTTCGAAAGCATCGGAGATATATTTAAGGAATATCAGTCCTAATACAATATGTTTGTATTCGGCGGCGTCGATATTTTTCCGGAGCTTATCAGCTGCTTTCCAGAGTTTTTGTTCGAGCGTATCGTTGTCTTGTTTTTTCTTTTTTGCCATAGTGTTGTTTCGATTAAAATTCTAAGCGTCTATCTAAAGGCCGAAGATAGGAAGATGTGGCAAAATTCCGAATAAAACGGGCAATTTCTGTGAGAGAATTGGGAGGAACGTCTCCTTTTGGGTGATATCCAATAGGTAGAGAAAAGTCAATGGCTATAAGTCGTGATTTTTTATAGATCATGTTCATTGAGAAAACGCTGTCAGGTGGCTGACGGCACGGGGTTATGTATGGAATTAGGTATGTTTTCTCAATAATAAGCTAAGCGTGAAGATATAACAAAAGTATTGGAAAATGAACTAAAAGGAGATAAAGATTAATAAAAAAGGGGCAATAAGACGTTGAGTTTATTCTTGTGAAGTTTAAAAGTTGTTTTTGAGTAGAAAAGCTAATAAAAAAATCAAAAACAGGAAGGGATGTTAGTTGTTGATAGATGGTAATTTATTAAATCTTGGTTTTTGTATTATCTTTGATTTTTATGAATTAAGTTTATAACAAATTAAAACTATTTAATGAGAGTATTATTTTTGATTTTATTATTCTATTGCGGCTGTACTAGTTCTGAAAATAAAAATAAAGCGATAGCAGAAAAGGACAAAGTAACTGTGGTAGATCCATCGACAGATAACCATTTTGATGTTTTTCTAAGAAACTTTAAAAAAGTGGATTTACCTTTCAATTTAACAATTGATAGTCCATATTGGATTGATTTTTCAGATAGAAAGTCAAGAACATCTGTTATTCCGAGAGATAAGATTAAGAAATACTTTTATGCTAATAATGAAGAACAATGGAAGGCATCAAAGTTTAACCAATTTTATTATGGACAGACTTTTTTAATTAATGATAACTTGATAGGTGTTAGTTTTTACGGTACCTCAAAAGAAGATAATAGTATTAATGGATATCAATTAATTCTATTTAGCAAGAATGGAGAATTGAAGAATTCATTATTAATAGCAGGAAGTAGAGGAATATTCGATACGGATATGCAGATGGAAGCAGAGATCACCAAAAGAGAAATAACAATCAATAAAATCGAATTAAATTTAGATGAAATAAAAGATTTTAGTCGATTTAATGGGAAACAAAAATTTATCGTTTATCAAATGAGTGAAGATGGTTCATTAAAAAAAGCTAATGAAACGGCATATAAAATTAAAACTTTAACGATAGATGAAGATCATTATAGGATAAAAATTTTAGAGTAAATTCTGCTTTGTTGCTCTCCTCAAGATTATATAGACTTTTGGACATCAACGAATAAATACCAGGAAGCAAGACTAGGATCGGCAATAGGTCTTAAGCATTATAACTAGAAAAAAGACACATTCTCATTAACCACCATTCTAACTAAAAAAATACAGAAAACCCAAACCGCTCCATTCTACTCAATCCACTAATTTGAAAATAACATCCAAAAAGCACCCCAAAACAGCTCCCCGCAACTAACCTCAAAAAAAGTTTTTTTAAATTGTTTACCCCAAACGAAAAAACGCCTTATAAATCGTTGATTTACAAGGCGTTAGGTCTTAAAGTGGTGATCCCATCAGGACTCGAACCTGAAACCTGCTCATTAGAAGTGAGCTGCTCTATCCAGTTGAGCTATGAGACCATTTTTCAATAAAACTCCAAAAAGTTGGAGCATTGCTGGATGAATTCGCAAATTTACACCATTTTTTGAATAATCAAATAAATCTGCCTAAAATTTAAACACAAATCTTTGCTTTTAAGTTCCATTTTAGGAAAAAATATTAGAATATTGGCTTAAAATCCAATACAGAATGGAGGTGAAATTATCAAACAAGAAAATTTAGCCAAAAGAGAAGATTTAAAAGCCATAATTTTATACCATTAAGTTGCGCTTATTAGCAATTAATTATTGATCCTTTTTGCAGTTTCCATCAGTCTGATCATCTCCCCTCTATAACCTTCTTCGTCTACGCCTTTTCCTGCTTTAGCCAATTCAATCGTTGACTCCCAACTAGTGGTGCCTTTATGTTCAGAATCTCTCAGCAACATTCCAAAAGAGGCAACAGATGCAGCAAATTTAAAATTATTAGAAAGGTTTATTCCGGATGTCAGCTCGTTTTTCACTACTTTTTCTATTAGTTTACTCTTTCTCTTTTTGGCGGGTTTATATCTTAATTTTAAAGTAATCAAATCATTTGTTTTTACTGCATCATTGGTCAGTATCGAAGTTTGGTATTTTAAAGGATTTGTTTCTTTATTGGTTCGCTCTGTTAAAATGATTTCGTAGAGTGCAGTCACCGAATGTCCAGCACCTATATCTCCTGCATCTTTTTTGTCATTTTTAAAATCTTCAGTTTCTAACAATCGATTTTCATATCCAATTAGACGATATTCTGAAACGAAATAGGGGTTAAACTCTAATTGGAATTTAACGTCTTTTGCTATGGTATAAAAAGTCCCTCCAAATTCTTTTACTAAAACTTTTCTTGCTTCTAAAAGGTTGTCAATATAATAGTAATTTCCGTTGCCGTTATCCGCTATGGTTTCCATTTTTGAATCCTTATAATTACCCATTCCGAATCCTAATACAGAGATTTCAACCCCTTTGTCTCTATTCCTTTTTATCATTTTTTTCATCTCTCGATCACTGCTCGGACCTACATTAAAATCTCCATCCGTTGCTAAGATTATTCTATTATTCCCATCTTTAATTAAATTCTTAGTAGCAATTTCATAAGCTAATTCTAAACCAGCTGCTCCTGAGGTAGATCCTCCTGCTCTTAAATTATCTAATGCAGCTAGTATTTCTTTTTTATATTGTCCAGAAGTAGATTCGAGTACCACTCCAGAACTTCCAGCATAAACAACGATGGCTACCCTATCTTGTTCTCTAAATTGATCAATTAAAAGCCTAAAAGAGGATTTTAATAAAGGCAATTTATTTTCGCTCGACATAGAACCTGATACGTCCAACAAGAATACAATATTAGAAGGGGGTAATTGATCCGTTGAAATTTTTCGACCTTGTAATCCAATTTGCAATAAAAGATGGTCCTTATTCCAAGGACAATTAGACAGTTCCGAATTTACACTAAACGGAATTTCTTTTTTAGGTTGAGGATAATCATATTCAAAATAATTGACCATTTCTTCGATACGAACTGCATCACTGAGAGGAAGCTTTCCTTGATTGATAAATCGTCGAATATTGCTGTAAGAAGCCGCATCAACATCCACGGAAAAAGTAGATAGCGGACTTGTCGAAACATCCTTAAATATATTTTCATTGATCTCTGCATAGGATTCAGAAGTGTATCTAGTATTCTTTTTAGTATTTTTTCTAGCTTTTTTTCTTGAGCTTTGAAAGGGGGTACTAGCATAAGCTACACTAGCTTTATAATGTTTAACACCTATTGCAGTTACTACAATCTCTTCCAAGACTGTTCCAACTCCTAAGGAAATTTTTAAATTTTTCTTTCCTTTAACTGCTATTTCTTTTCTTTGATATCCGGTATAGCTAATAACCAATATATCCATAGAATCAACTTCAAGCGTAAAAAGTCCATCGATGTCTGTAAACGTTCCATTGGTAGTACTTTTTATAAGAATATTCGCTCCAATGAGCGCCGATCCATCTATTTCATCCATCACACTACCGCTAATTTCATATTGAGCAATAAGATTGGTAGACCATAAAAGTAAAATGCAGGCAATAATAAAATTTTTCATACTATCAGTTTTAATTTTAAAATTCTTTATAACTAATATATGAAAATTTGAGAACTAAATAGTTCTTCTAAAGAGATCAATGTGTGAAATTTGCCTTTTAATAGTTAAAATT
The DNA here is from genome assembly GCA_023300665.1 of Saprospiraceae bacterium. Classification (GTDB taxonomy): domain Bacteria; phylum Bacteroidota; class Bacteroidia; order Chitinophagales; family Saprospiraceae; genus JALZUU01. The sequence goes on from JALZUU010000771.1 coordinate 5,177, forward strand.
AGAAGGATCATTGTGTCAATGAAAACATTTTAGATCCAAAAGTGAATTTGGAAATACGGTGTGATAAATGAAACTTTGAAAAAGTTAAGACCCGATAATTTCTTATAAGTAATTGGTCATTGTGTTCGGTAATTTTTTATTTAGAAATAAAGCATTTTTTTGCTGGTTGGCCTATGTTGGCTGACTTAGAGTTCTAGCCAAAAAGTGACATAAAGTTGTATACACTTTCTTATCTATAGAGAAAGGGTTCTCATTACAGAGGAAGTTTGAATTCCGACCTTGAGCTTTTTTCCACTCAGTACATTAAGAAAAAAATCTTAAATCGGATACTGTATGAGCTAAGAAAATGCTAAAAAGATAAATAACTTTACCTTAAATATGGTGGAAAATAAATCTATAATTTTCAATGCGAGTTTATCTGATTTGATTTTTTCTTAGAAGTGCTGAGTTCGAAAAATGTGACAGGCGGCAGATTTTTTGCCTGCCTTCCTGCGGAACGCAGGCAGGTTTCGTTTTTTT
>JALZUU010000772.1 GCA_023300665.1 Saprospiraceae bacterium
GGTGCGTTTATGATGGGAGCCGCTTATATCGTTACTGGCTCCGTCAACCAAGCATGTGTAGAGGCAGGTACCAGCGAACATGTACGTCAACTGTTGGCAACGGTAGCTGCTACGGATGTGATGATGGCGCCAGCCAGTGATATGTTTGAAATGGGCGTTGAATTGCAAGTCCTAAAACGAGGTACCTTATTTGGCCCTCGCGCCAAAAAATTATACGATTATTATAAACACTATAATTCAATCGACGAGATTCCAACCGCAGAAAGAGAGAAATTGGAAAAACAAATTTTCAAAAAACCACTCGAAGAAATCTGGCAAGGTTGTATCGACTTTTTTAATGAACGCGATCCTGCTCAAATCGAAAGAGCAAAGGACAATCCGAAACGAAAAATGGCTTTGATTTTCCGTTGGTATCTAGGACTTTCGTCCAATTGGGCAAATGCCGGAGCAATGGATCGAAAATCTGATATGCAAATCTGGTGCGGTCCTTCGATGGGCGCATTCAACGATTGGGTAAAAGGAACTGACCTAGAACAATATCAGAATAGAACCGCCGCTGATGTAGCAGAACGAATTATGATCGGAGCAGCGCGGCTATGGAGAAAAAGAGAATTGGAGGTAAGATTGGAAGGGTTATAGCAACCTTCCATGATTAAAACAAACTACATAGAGATGATTCATGCAAAGAAAATTCATGAATCATCTCTTTCTTTATGAAGTTGTTTAAGAATTCGAAAAGCAGCTGAGAACTAGAGAAATTTTTTCAAATCAAGGCTCTTTTTTAAGTGAATAGCCGCGCTATTTACGAGAAAAAAGCCGAAGAGCCTGCCTTTGCCGGCCGGCAGGTTGGATAATTTTATCAGTTCGCAAGCAATTTTGGAGTTTTTAAACAACTTCTATATTAAATATGTAATCGCGCCTTTCTTGCCAGCAGGACCTCTTCTGTTTCTTCTCTATCTGGATCTGGAACACAACAATCAACCGGACAAACCGCTGCACATTGAGGTTCTTCATGAAAACCTTTACATTCTGTACATTTATCTGGGACAATAAAATAGAAATCTTCTTCGACTGGAGCCTGTTGAGCATCGACGGCTACTGTTTCTCCAGTTTCAATCGTGTAAGTACCTTCTACCCCTGTTCCATCCGCAATTGCCCATTCCACGCCACCTTCATAGATTGCATTATTTGGACATTCTGGTTCACAAGCGCCACAATTGATACACTCGTCTGTTATGATAATTGCCATATTGATTTATTAAATTTTAGCATAAAGTCTTTCGGAATCCTATAATTAAGAAAATTTAAGAGACTTTTTCTGAATTTCGTCCGCAAAGCTAATAGATGTAACCCTTAATAACAAGAGAAGGTTCATAAATACTAGAAAATAACACAACTAATCGAGGGTTGTAATTTAGCTAACAACTTAATTATTTGACAATACAAGAAGGTAAAAGGCAGGAAGAGGAAACTAAAAGTAGCCGTGTGATTCGAAATTAAAATTTATTTATGAAAGGGTTTTTTATATTAAATAATTGATTATCAGGGCTTTGTAAAGCTTAAATATTTGCCTAATTCTTAATCAAAGATATTGACTCTTAATAGACAGAAAACATACTAATTTATATTAAAATAGTATTGAAAATTCCTATCTTTATGGGAGTTTTTAAAAGAAGCTGTTAAAAAATGAATCTCAAAATTTGCTTCGTCATGATAACCAAGCCTTCCGGCAGGCACTTAGCATCACCTTTTGCGAACATTCTTAAACAGCTTTTACAACCATAATACTTCCTATCACAATTTCAAAATTATCTTATATGAATTTTACCACTACAATTAAAAAAATAGTGCTGGCAATGACAATTCTCTTGTTGGCATTTAATTTAGCTTATAGTCAGAGCGAATTTACAGTTCAGGGATCTCAAGCAATCTATCTTGGAAAAACCCAACCATTGGGGGATATAGACTTTCTCACTACCAACGGAAACCCTAAAAAGGATGACAAAAAGAAAAATTGGCCGAAGGAGATAGGAAACTTTAAAGGAAATACAGTAATGAAGAATGTAAATCCTAATGCTTTACCAATAGATGGAGACCCAGTTCGACAATATGCTACATTAAGTAGTACTGGTGAGCAAATAGAGGTGATTGTTAATCGAGAAGGAATCAGTAGTGCAAATTCTGGATCAGTACCTCCAGATCCAGTTGGAGCAATTGGTAAAGATCATTTTGTTCAAATGACAAACGGTAATGGCTCTGTTCTTTTGGTAACAGATAAAGAGGGTAATACTGTTTCAGGTCCTTTTTCTGGTAATGGCTTTTGGACATCGGTTAATAGTTCTGGAGCAGGTGATCCGATGATTCTTTGGGATCAATTAGCAGAACGGTGGCTAATCCTAGAATTTGGAAATGATTTTAGTTCTATGCTTATTGGAATTTCAGATACAGAGGATCCAACGGGTGCATATACTGCCTATAAGCTTAATACTCCAGGTCTACCTGATTATCCAAAAATTGCTATCTGGCCTACTGGATATTTCATTACAACGAATGAGTTTACAGACCCTGAAATTCCTGTTTATGTCTTAGATCGAGATGCTATGATTGCTGGAGATCCTGTTTTGAATTTTCAAAGAATACTTGGTATTCCTAAATTTGGAGGTACCGGTGCTTTCCAGGTAGCGAGCGCAATTCATTGGGATGGAGATATTTTACCTCCGACCGACCGACCGATGATGGCTGTCAGACTTGTTGATGATGCTTGGGGTGTTGGAGAAGATCGGATTGAAATTTTTGAATTTGTTCCAGATTTTGAGAGTCCTGGAAATACCACTGTTAACGGACCTATTCAATTACCAACGGCTCCTTTTGATGCGGATTTATGTCCGGGTGGAAATATTTTTGATTGTATTGTTCAAGGAAATGGAACGCAAATGTCTGCCCTTCAACAGGTAATTATGTTCCGACCTCAATACCGAAATTTTGGATCACATGAGACCATTGTTTTAAATTTCTCTGTAGATGTTGGAAATAATAATCAAGCGGGTATCCGATGGATGGAGTTACGAAGAACTCCAGAGGAACCTTGGTTTATTTATCAGGAAGGTACTTATGCACCAGATGAACAAACTCGTTTTATGGGAGCTATTGCCATGGATGCTGGTGGAAATATTGCCCTAGGATATTCTGTGCTTGATGCTAATAATGGCGTCTTTCCTTCTACCGCTTTGACTGGACGTCGTCCTACAGATCCACTTGGTGAAATGTCTTTAGGTGAATTAGTAATTGGTGAAGGTCAATCTTGGAATGGTTCGCAACGTTGGGGAGATTATGCAGCCTTAACCGTTGATCCAATAGATCAAACTACCTTTTGGTTTACGAATGAATTTTCTAGTACGGGAGGTAGTTGGACAACTAAGATTGCTTCTTTTAAATTAAGAAAAGATACTTTTGATCTAGCTGCTAGCGAATTGTTTTCTCCAGTAGATGCAGATGATTTAGGAGCGACGGAAATCGTAACAGGAAGATTTACCAACACAGGATTGAACCCAGTAGCAGATTATTCTATTGGAGTAGTGGTTGATGATATCTTAATTGAGAAAATTCAAATTGCAGATACACTACAACCAGATAGTTCTATTACCCATACTTTTGCGACTACCGTAGATTTGTCTGAAATACAAGTTTATGAATTTAAGTTATTTGCAGACTTAAGCGTTGATGAAAATGAGTTCAATGATACATTAAGAATTAATGTTGAGAAGTTACCGCGTTTTGATGTGGCTGCTATTGGTGTTAATGGATTAGAATTGCAGATTTGTGATTCTTCTCGTGTAGTAGAATTGGTTATTGAAAATGGTGGTACTGAGATTTTGAATAATGCTACAATAGTTTATAGTGTTAATGGTGGATCCAATATTTCTCTTACCTGGGATGGAAGTTTAGCTCCAGGAGAACAGGAAGGAGTTGAAGTAGAATTGACAGGCTTTCTAGATGGTACTAATACACTTGCATTTAATGTAAGCGACCCCAATGGTGTACCAGATGAAAAGTCAGAAAACGATGCTTTTAATCGTGACTTTCAGGTTATTTTAGAAGGTATCTTTTTGGAACTAGTTATTCAGTTTGATGACTTTCCAGAAGAAACATCTTGGGAGATTTTGGATTTAGATGGAGTGGCTCTTCACCGTGGAGGTACTTACCCAGATGAACCTGATGGCTCTACTTTAACAGAAATTATCTGTATGCCAGAAGGATGTTTTACCATTAACTTTTTTGATTCTTTCGGAGATGGTATTTGCTGTGCATATGGACAAGGTTTTTACGAACTGCGAACGGATGATGGTTTTATCTTAGCTAATGGATCTAGTTTTGGTACGGTTAATTCAACTAACTTTTGTTTACCGTTTATGTGTTCTTTAGAGGCCGAAGTTGGGACGAACAAAGAAACTGCTCCAGGAGCTAGTAATGGTTCTCTATTTATTAATGCGAATAGTACGGTTGGTACTATTGAATACAGTATTGATGGTGGTTTAACTTTTGGAACTACTCCTTTCTTTACTGGTTTGCCTGGTGGAGATTATCAAGTATTAATTCGAGACGCGCAAGGTTGTATAGTAGAATTAACTGCTACTATTAATACATGTACTTTAACCTTTACTGCAGCAGTTGAAAGTGTTAGTGGAGCAGGAGTTGCTGATGGATCAATTATTATTACAGCGGAATCTCCATTTTCCCCATTACAATATAGTATTGATGGTGGAAATACTTATCAAGATAGTCCAATATTTGAAAATTTACCAGAAGGTGATTATTCTGTAGCTGTGTTAGATGGGGAAGAGTGTTTTGCAGTAGAACAAGTAACTATTGATATGACGGTAGATGTACAAACTACTATATTTGGACAAAGAATTGAAATGAACCCAAATCCTACAACAGGTCTGGTACAGATTAAAGCAATTGGATTTAGTGATCAATTAATTATTCCAACAGAAATTATTGATATGACTGGAAAAATAATTGAGCGTGGAGAATTGACGCGTTTCAATGACGAACATCTAGGTATCATGTCTGTACATATTTATCCTGCTGGAATTTATTTCCTTAGATTGAATATTGAAGGAAACGATCCTTTATTTAAAATTATTAAGCATTAATTTTAAACAGCTTCGATAATAAAAAAAACGTTTCCTAACTTTTAGAAGTTTAGGAAACGTTTTTTTTTAAGTTAATGAGACGGCCTTCTAAAACAGCTTCTATTAGAGAAGTTGTTTTTAAAATAAAAAACAGGTATATCTAAAGGATATACCTGTAAAGACTGATTGGAATGCTAAAGGCATTCACTTGTTTAATATATTTATGGATCTTTAAAAATATATTCTATTGCAATAATAGTTTAATTATATAGTAATAAAAAGCCAACTATTCCATAGTATATTACTATAAAAAAGAATAGCACTATCAAAAGGTATAGTGAAATGTTAAAGTATTGAAGCTGTTTAAGAATGAAGCCTGCCTTCGTGCCTCTGGCAGGCAGGCACAATGGTTGCGGCTAAGTCATTGATTGTGGCCACCCATCCGCTTTCGCGGTTCCCTCATTTGATGCATTGTCATGCATCACCCTACGGGTTCATTCGGTCATTTCACAAATTTTTTGGCACCGTAGCTTTGGCTACATGAGCTAATGAAAATTAGTGAACCCGAAGGGATGGGAAGCAAATTTGCTTCGTCTTGACAATCAAGCACTTATCCTCA
>JALZUU010000773.1 GCA_023300665.1 Saprospiraceae bacterium
CTGAATATACTTTACCAAATGTTTTTACGCCAAACGGAGATGGTGCCAATGAACGATTTATTCCGTTCCCTTATCGTTTTGTAGAAAGTGTAAATTTTCAAGTTTTCAACAAATGGGGAAATCTGGTTTTCGAAACCAATGATCCAGATTTAAACTGGGATGGAAAGAATTTGAATGGTAAAGATTTAAACGAAGGCGTCTATTATTATTCTTGTCGAGTGTTTGAAAGTAGAGTGACTGGGGTGCGGCAGAATCCGGATATTTTGAAGGGGTGGATTGAGTTGATACGGTAGTTTGGATGTGCGGATTATTTGATTTTTGGATATGCGGATTTGTATACTTTCAGAATTATTTTTTCAGTGTAGTTATTTTGAATTTGAAATAAAGATTAGAATCATTTAATTTTTTATGAAAAACGAGCAGAGCGGCATAGGTGCTTCCCTGCTCGTTATCATTTCTATCAAAAATAAGATTCTATTCCTTTACAAATACTCGTCCATAGCTCTTGCCGGAACGATCCGTTATCTTAAGCGCATAAGTACCCGATGCCAATCCGTTTACGTTTATGGTTACCGGTCCAAGACTTACCGTATGACTACTAACCAATCGTCCTCGCATATCAAAAATAGTCAACGTCGCCATAGATATATCCTCGCTCTCAACATAGAGTTTATCCTTGACTGGATTAGGATAGACCACAATATCGGTAGGAATCTCGTTTATTTCTCTAGTACTCGTAATCACCTCTTCTTCACACTCCACTCCTCCAAAACAGCCATGCTCATTAACTTTAAATAACCATAACTCCTTCTGTGAGACAATCGGAAAAACACCTCCCATACAAGTAAGATCTCCATTTTCATCTTCAATAAGGTCTTGAATAGTATAAAAGACATTATCTCCTAAAAAATCAGGATGTCGATAATGATGTCGCCAGAGTACGGTCCCCGAATTTGAAATCTTAGAAACATAACCATATTGCAAACTTTCCCACTCATCCGTATAATATCCAACCAAGAAAAAATAATCTCCTTGACCTTTTATTATTTTTAAAGGAGAAATACGAAGTGGTTCAATGCTCTGTATCCAGACAGTATTCAATAAATCCAAATCAGCATTATAAAAATCTAAACGGACTGGTTCTCCAAGAACCGTTTCCGTTTTATACGCTTGTACCAATATATCATTATTCAGTACCTCTGAGTAAACTTTACTATCAAATTGTAAAGCAAAAGTTTCTGCATAGACACTATCCAATACCGCACCGTCAGCAGGATCAAGCAAAAGAAATTCAGGAATTCGCTCTTGCTCACTAGCTCGCCAAGTTCCTATAGAAACCACAATTCGACCGTCCGATAACGCACTTACATCTCCAACCGGATTTCTAGTAATATGCGAATTATAATTCCTTTGCCATATTTTGTTACCTAGTTGATCTAATTTAATAATTCCTGTTTGTCGATGATCAATATCATCATACTCGTCATCATATCCTTGATAAAAGCTATTACCAACTCTTTCTCCTCCAAAAGGGAAGCTTCTATTTAAAAAAGTCGAATAGGTCTTTTCTTCTATTATTGTAAGATTATCTAGATCAAATCTTAAAAAATTCAAACCATTAAAACTACCAAATTGCTTACCAAATAAAAGTAATTCGTTATTATTAATGTATACCCCATCTAGTCCAATTCTTTGATTTGGAAATTCATAATTAGATAAGGCTTCATCCTCTGGATTATATATAACAAATCCAGATTGTGGCATTTCTAAAGTATCAAAATTAAGATAGGAGCAAAGCACATTGTCTCCGTAGGATAAAATATTTCCAGATGTTAAATTAGAAGTACCAACGAAAATGTGCCGATTAAAATAAGTCTGCGAAAAAACAGATACCCCAATACCCAAAAACAATACTATAAATAATAATCTATGTCTCATTTTATTGCTTTATAAATTTAACATTAAAAAGTTTACCCATTTCATTGGTCGCTTTTAAAAGATATAAGCCCTTTGGTAAAACAGAAATATCTATATTTCGTAAATCGCCAGAACTACTTAACATCCAATTTTTTCCATTTAAATCATATATTGATAATGAAACAAGTTCAGTCACCGTTTTAATCGTTAGATATTCATTCGCAGGATTCGGAAATACGCTAAATTCGGCATTAGTCTTCACAGAACTAGATATTAATTTTTCTTCTTTTTCTTCCGCTTTTTCTTCTTTTAATAATTTTTCTAAAACCACATCTTCTCCTGTTATAAAATAATGGAGGCTTGCCGCATAACCTTTCACTGGATATGGAGAAAGTGCAATTACCTCTAAGGAATCCAACATTGCTTCGGTTACCTCTGCCGTAATATCACTAGGGTTCGTATAAATTTTTAGGTTGATTCGTTGAATATACTTAAAATAGATTTCGTTTAGGTTATTCTCTGGCATATTTTCTAAGAATGATTCAGCCCCTGTATAATCTCTTTTTAACATAGTTACGCCAAATAATTGGGATTGATATTCCCATTTTTTTAGAGGCGTAAGAATCTCAATGGCAAAGGAATAATCTTCTACCTTTAAAGCTGCATAAATACCGTAATTGATCCATTCCGAAAGTATTTCTTCTGCTCGTAATTGGGCTTGCGTTAGATTGAAATTGGACTCCTCAGCAACTGTATAAAAATTATCTCCACCTAAATTGGTTAAATTGTTTACCCAAAGTGCGATACTATCAAGAATACAAGGCTTACAGAGATTCTCAGCATTATAAGAGGCTTCTGAAAGGCCTAGTTCACCATCTCTATCTGGATCGATATTGGCAAAAGGACTACGACCATTCGAGCAACCATTATTCGGATTTGGAAAAGTAACTTCTTTATCAAACCCACTTCCACTTGGATTTTGACAAGCAACATCTTTATAAAAATAATTAAAGGAAGTACTTCCATTATCTACGAAAATATTATTATTAGAGCCTGTAAAACAATTACCAGCAGGATTCCCAAAAGAGCCCATATTGCTTCTGACTGTGGCTTCTAATTTTAGTTCAATATCTGATTCTGATGTCCAACCTTCATCAAAATCATTACTTAAAAACTCACAATTTCTATTATCTCCTCTAAAAGAAATACCTCTATAACTACTAAAAAAAGAATTACAATTAATACTATTAAAAAATCCTCCGCTATTATCGAGGGTAACACCATTAGTATTATATTCAAATACATTTTCGGTTACATCAAAGAAATTATATCCTGCAAAATAGACTCCATGGCTTATCCCATAAAATTGGTTATTTTCTATTCTAGATTGACCAGGAAAACTAAAAATGCCTGGACTTCCAAAACCCAACACTCCAATAACACCACCATCAAAGCGATTAGGAGCTGTCTCTCCATCACCAATGATTGAGGCATTAAAAACAGGTATAGAACCATGAACAGCTACTCCTATAGTTGTTCTTTCAAAAAGATTATCATTAATAACTCGTACTTGGGAGTTAAATGAATTAATCGCACGAAAATCTATATGTCCTCCTTGTCCTTGAGGTTTTTTAAAATCACTACCTTCTACTGTTAATCCAACAGAAGCAGTTAAGTCAATATCAAAGTTTTCATTAGAAAAATTACAGTTAGAAATAGTTGACATTGTAGTCCCTGCGTTAAAAACAATACCAATGTCATTGAATTCAAAGGTAGATTCTCCCATAATTGTAACTTTAGTTAAAGGATAATCAAAAAAGCTGTTTTGTCCTACGGTAAGTCCAACTGTAGCATATGCAATTGTACTATTATTTCTGATGATGATCTCTCCTTCAGGCCCACTTCTATTATCAGTGTATGCTTTGATTCCTTGCCAATTTTCTGAACCACATTTACCTAAAGTAGAATTGTCAATGATGAGTCTTCCTCCTTTTTTGACTTCAATATACCCAATTGAAGAAAAATAAAGAACACAATTATTAGAAATCGTTAGAGTAGCTCCTGATTCTACCACAATCCGTTCAAAGGGTTGACTTGAAGTATATCCCGATAACTCCACTTCTTCATTTTCAGCTACAATTAAGGTTACTTGATCCTCATTAACACAAGATGGTGTATGATAGGGATTACTTAGAATGAGCGGTGGTGAATTTAAACAATTTGCTGTTCCGAAACTAAACATAGATTCACAGACAATTTCTTGAATAGTATTAGTTTCATAGTCAATCGCTCCCAGTCCCCAAGGTGCACTCGCTGTTCCTCCCTGATCTGGACATGAGCCAGGTTCATTTACTGAATTAAACGAATTTCCTTCATTCATAAAAGTTAAAGGATCAGACCTTTTACTTTCTAAACTTTCAGGGTTATCCCCAAAAATATCGTCAAGCTCATATTCACCGAATCCCCATAAATAGTCAAAATTACCATCCCAATAAACCTCATCTTCAATGTGAACAAAAGGCGTTACATCCGGATTTGTATTGTTGACGTAAGTTATATGAGGACTTGAAACGATAACACGAGTATCACACTGTAAAAAACCATCATTATCTATTACTTCGTTGTCATTCAAGTTCAACAAAGGAGCATGTGTTCTATCATCTATATAAACATCTGGAATAGAGCTAATATGTTTATATTCCTCGAGAGTTCCATGTGGAGTACTATAACCTCCAACAACTTGAAACTTATTTATCCCATTACCTGCCATTCTACTAACCACTACAATAATTACTTCGAAGTCATTTTCGTGAGAATCTCCTGGTATTCGTGGAATTATTTGAGGATTAGTTCCAGTACAGCAAACTCCGTCTTGCAAAGAATAATCACGAGGATGATAAAAACCATAAGTAATTACCCAGGCAATATCCGTCCAGACAATAGAATAATACACCTTCGGATCTAATTCGTCAATCTCCTCCGTACCAATACCATCAGGCTCGCCCATATCATTAAGACCATCAAATTGCTCCAGGTTTTCCCAATTATTCCCGGCATTCCAATCACCATCATAATTAACTGCAAGTAATAAATCTGCTCTTCCATTTGCAGAAAATTCAAGGGAAGCCTGTGCTAGATGATGAATTACAGGAGCATAACAGTTTGCAATTTGAGCATTCGCTTCATCTAATTCAGTTTGATCAAAAGGAAGTTCTTCAGGCAAATCACACTGTGCTAAGCAAAAACTAGAAAGAAAGAAAGAAAGAAAGAAAGAAAGAAAGAAAGAAAGAAAG